>JBIODO010000138.1:0-9572 GCA_044445225.1 Burkholderiales bacterium | reverse complement strand
TTCGAGATGGCCGAAATGTTCGACTCGGTGCGCGCGGTTGCCGCACACGTCTTCCAGGTCCTGCGCGGCATGCTGGGCTGAGCGGTTGCCGGTCGCTGCGCCTGCCGGGCCGATGGTCAGCGTTCCACGTCGCTGCAGGGCAGGTTGAGCGTGGCCAGCGCACCGCCGCCGTCGGCGTTGCGCAGCGTCACGCGCCCGCGGTGCAGCTCGGCGATCTCCTTGACGAAGGCCAGGCCCAGGCCTGTGCTCTTGCGCTTGCTGTGCGGGCGGGCGAGCGAGAAGAATTTTTCGAACACCTTGGCATCGGCGAAGTCCGGTATGCCGGGCCCGTGGTCGCGAATGCTGACTTCCACGCGGCTGCCCTTGCGCGTGAGCGCGATGTCGATGGCGCCGCCGTCCGGTGAAAAGTCGAGCGCGTTGTCCAGCAGGTTGCCCACTGCGCGACGCAGCAGCAGCGAGTCGCCGTCGACGTTGACGTCGCTGCCTTCGTGCAGCAGCACGCGCAGGTGGCGCGGCGCGCCGGCCGATTCCGCACTCGCGGCCAGGTCGTGCAACAGCGCGCGCAGCGCCACCGGCTCGGTGGGCCCGAGCGTGCGCCGGCGCTCCAGCGCGGTGAGCTCCATCATGCGATCGACCAGCTCCTGGATGCGCTGCGTCTCTCGATCGACGTTGGCGATGAAACGCTGGCGGTCGGCCTCGGGCATGCCGGGCTCGCGCAACAATTCGGCCGCGCCGCGGATGGCCGACAGCGGGCTCTTCAGTTCGTGGGTCAAGGTCTGCACGTAGTCGGCCACATAGTGGCGGCCTGCCAGCGCATCGCGCATCTCGTCATAGGCCGCACCGAGCGTGCTGAAAGCGCGGCGCCCGAGGCGCGGCAGGCTCAGGTGTCGCTCGCGGCGCACGTATCGGAGGTAGTCGCTCACCATGCCGAACGGCCGCACCAGCCACGCGCTGACGATCACCACCAGCAGCATCACGGCCACCACCGACGTGAGGCCGACCATCAAGGTCTTGCGCCGAGCGGCTGCGATGAACTGGCCGAAACTCTGCGCCGGCTTGGCCACCGACACCGCGCCGACGATGCGTCCGTCGATGCGGATCGGCACCGCCACCACCATCACCGAGGTGTTGGCATCGCCGTCGATGTCGACGCTGGTGCGCGCGCCGTACTGGCCGGCCAGCGCGAGCTTCACGTCGCGCCATTGCGAAAAATCCTTGCCTTCGTGGCGCCCGAGCGAGTCGAACAGCACGATGCCGTGCGCGTCGACCACCGTGGCCCGCAGCTCGACGCTCTCTTTCTTGACGCCGAAGATGTCGGCCTCGAAGCGCCGCGCATAGAGGTCGCGAAACAGTGGCTCCAGCCACGCGGTGTCGAGCGGGACACCCGAGCCGCTGCGTTGTTCGACCTGTGTCGCCATCAGGTGCGCGGTCTCGACCAGCGACTCCTCGGCCGACTCGCGGTAGCGCGGGTCGATGTCGGCCAGCAAGCGCCACATCAGCACGCCGACGCCCAGCGCGTAGACCAGCAGGATGCCCACGAAGACGCGGGTGCGGGCGGTCATGGGGTCGCGGCCGTCGGCCGGGCGGTGCTCACGGCGCCCCCTTGGCGCTTCGTGCCGTCCCCCCCGCAGGGGAGTGAGCACCTTCGGAGCGGCCGGGCGGTGCTCACGGCGGCAGGCCGGTCGGCAGATCCTCGGCCAGCGCATAGCCCACACCGCGGTGCGTGCGGATCGGCTCCAGCGTCGGCGCCACGGCCTTGAGCTTGGCGCGCACGGTCTTCACGTGCGCGTCCACCGTGCGATCGAGGCTGTCGCTCGAGTCGTCCCACACCAGCTCGAGCAATGCATCGCGCGTGTACACGTGCCCGGGGCGGCGCACCAGCGCGCGCAGCAGCCCGAACTCGTAGCGCGACAGCTCGAGCGGCCGGCCGTAAAAGCGGATCTGGCGCCGGCCCTCGTCGACTTCGAACACCGCGCGCGCCGCGGAGTCGGCGGCAGCTGCCGCCGTTGGGCGCACCGAGCGTCGCAGCACGCTGCGCACGCGCGCCACCAGCTCGCGCGGCGAAAACGGCTTGGCCACGTAGTCGTCGGCACCCAGTTCGAGCCCGACCACGCGATCGATTTCGTCGCCGCGCGCGGTGAGAAACACCACCGGCACGTCGATGCGTTCGCGCAGCCGCTTGAACAGCTCGAAGCCGTTCATGTCGGGCAGGCCGACGTCGAGGATCACCAGCGCGGGCGTGCGCGACCCAATGGCCGCCAACGCGGCCTCGGCGCTGGCACACCATGCAGGCTCGAAGCCATCGGTGCGCAACGCGTATTGCAGCGTGTCGGCGATGCCGGGTTCGTCTTCGACGATCAGGATCAGCGGTTTCGACATCGGCGCGGATGATAGGGCGCCGCCGCCGATAATCGGCTCGATGAGCGCGCCGCTGCACAACGATGTCTTCCTGCGCGCCTGCCTGCGCCAGCCCACCGAGTACACGCCGGTGTGGCTGATGCGCCAGGCCGGGCGCTATCTGGCCGAGTACCGCGCCACGCGCGAGCGCGCCGGCAGTTTCATGGGGCTGGCCACCAGCCCCGCGTTCGCCACCGAGGTGACGCTGCAGCCGCTCGACCGCTATGCGCTCGATGCGGCGATCCTGTTCTCCGACATCCTCACGGTGCCTGATGCGATGGGCCTGGGCCTGAGCTTCGAGGCCGGCGAAGGGCCGCGTTTCGAGCGGCCGCTGCGCGACGAGGCGGCTGTTCGTGCGCTGCAGGCGCCTGACATGGCGCGTCTGCGCTACGTGTTCGATGCCGTGTCGTCGATCCGGCGCGCGCTGGCCGGGCGTGTACCGCTGATCGGGTTTGCGGGCAGCCCGTGGACGCTGGCGTGCTACATGGTCGAGGGCGCGGGGTCCGACGACTATCGCCACGTGAAGACGCTGATGTACACGCGGCCCGATCTGCTGCATCGGGTGCTGGCGATCAATGCCCAGGCGGTGGCGGCTTACCTCAACGCGCAGATCGAGGCGGGCGCGCAGGCGGTGATGGTGTTCGACTCCTGGGGCGGCGTGCTGGCGCACGATTGTTTTGCGCCGTTCAGCCTCGACTACACGCGACGAGTGCTGTCGGCGCTGCAGCGCGAGCGCGACGGGCGCGTGGTGCCGCGCATCGTGTTCACCAAAGGCGGCGGGCCGTGGCTCGAGGCCATCGCCGCGTGTGGCGCCGACGTGGTCGGCCTCGACTGGACGGTGCCGCTCGCACAGGCGCGGCTGCGGGTGGACGACCGCGTCGCGCTGCAAGGCAACCTCGACCCCGCGGTGTTGTTTGCGCCGCCCGCGGTGGTGGCCGCGCAGGCCCGGGCTGTGCTCGATGACTTTGGTTCACCGCTGCGTCGCGACGGCGGCCGCGGCGGACACGTGTTCAATCTCGGGCATGGCATCAGCCAGCACACGCCGCCGGAGCATGTGCACGCGCTGGTGGAGGCGGTTCATGCGCACTCCCTGCAGGCGCTGCGACAAGAATCACCAGGGCGATGACTTGCGCGCTGCACGGAGAAGCAGAGTCGGGCGAGGCGGCAATCGGCATTCTCACAATTAGATGCCTTCAATACCGCTCGTTCGAAGGCGGTAAGTGAGCGCTCAGAACTTGACTTATCCCCACAAATTCGGTTCGTGAATTTTCAATGACAGAAGGCGAACGGGCCCCGGCGGAAGTGACGGAATATCGTGTTAAGTGGTTGATATCATTATGAAACTTGCCAATCCTCCGCGTGTGCGGGCGGGCCGCCGAACGTGTGCAGTATCAACGGCTTAGCGCACGCAACGGCAGTTTCCCCACAAAGTTGTCCACAACCCACCCACAAACAGACAAATCGTCGAAAAATCAGCCACTTAGCGGTGATCGTTCAGACAAAGCTTCGCGAGTTGAGGGGCCGGCAAAAGGCACCTGCGTGTGAATGAGGCCACCTTGCAGGTGGTGGTCGACGCTCCGCGCCACGCCGGGCTGGCCGCCGTGCTCGACTACCGCTGCGAGCGCGCGCTGGACCCGGGGTCGCTTGTGCGTGTGCCGCTGGGGCGGCGCGAGGTGGCGGGCATCGTCTGGCGCGGTGTTGCTGGCGCCAGAAATCTCGGCACCCCGCTGCGGCCGGTGGCGCAACAGCTCGATGCGATCCCTGCACTCAGCCCGCAGTGGATGGCGCTGGTGGAGTTCACGGCGGGGTACTACCAGCGATCGATGGGCGAAGTCGCGTTGGCGGCATTGCCGGCCGAGTTGCGTCGGTTGAGCGCAGCCCAGCTAGCCGCGCGGGTGAGACGCTCGCAGCGCGTGGCAGAACCTGCAAAGGCCGCGCCTGTGCAGGCCAGCCCGATGGCGGTGTTGAATGCGGAGCAGGCGAGCGCACTGGCGGCGATCGACGAAGCGGCGCAGCAGCCCCACGCCGCACCGCTGTTGCTGCACGGCGTGACGGGTAGCGGCAAGACGGAGGTCTATCTGCAGGCTGCCGAGCGCGCGCTCGCGCGCGGGCGCCAAGCGCTGCTGCTGGTGCCCGAGATCAACCTGACGCCGCAGTTGCTGGCGCGCGTGGTCCAGCGCTTTCCGTCGCGGCGTGTCGTGTCGATGCACAGTGCATTGACGCCGGCGCAACGCCTGCAGGCATGGCTGCAGGCGCATGCCGGCAGCGCCGACATCGTGCTTGGCACGCGGCTGGCGGTGTTCGCGTCGCTGCCCCGCCTTGGCCTGGTGGTGGTCGACGAAGAACACGATGCTTCGTACAAGCAGCAGGAGGGTGCCCGCTATTCGGCTCGCGACCTCGCTGTCTATCGCGGCCACCTGGAGCACGTGCCCGTCGTGTTGGGCTCGGCGACGCCATCGCTGGAGACCTGGCAGCACGCACGGTCGGGACGCTACCAGCTGCTGCCGCTGCAACACCGGATCGCCGGCGCGACGCTGCCGCGCGTGCACCTGTTCGACATGGGTTCGCTGCCGCGTGCCACGGGCCAGGCGCCCGCTGCGCTGGCGCCGCCGGTGCTCGAGGCGTTGCGCCAATGCATCGCCCGCGGCGAGCAGAGCATGGTGTTCCTGAACCGACGCGGCTATGCGCCGGTGCTGTACTGCGCCG
This sequence comes from Burkholderiales bacterium, assembly GCA_044445225.1. Classification (GTDB taxonomy): domain Bacteria; phylum Pseudomonadota; class Gammaproteobacteria; order Burkholderiales; family Burkholderiaceae_C; genus JAEUPI01. Next base: position 4,469 of record JBIODO010000138.1, on the reverse strand, counting down.
ACTGCGGCTGGAAGAGCGAGTGCCCCAACTGCAGCGCCTGGCGCGTCTTCCACAAGCTCGATCGCACACTGCGCTGCCACCACTGCGGGCACAGCGAACCAGTGCCGCGCGCGTGTCCCACCTGCGGCAACCTCGACATCCAGCCGCTCGGCCGCGGCACTGAAAAACTGGCGGAGCAACTGGCCACCGAACTGCCTGCCGCGCGCATTGCCCGGCTCGATGCCGACACCACCCGCGGGAGCGGTGCCTTGGAGCAGACGCTGGGCACCATACACGCCGGTGAAGTGGACATCCTGGTGGGTACCCAGATGGTGACCAAGGGGCACGACTTTCGCCGCATCACGCTGGTGGTGGCGGTCAACCCGGACACGGCGCTGTTCAGCAGCGACTTCCGCGCCGGCGAACGGCAGTTTGCGCTGCTGATGCAGGCCGCGGGGCGCGCCGGGCGCGACGCCACCCAATCGTCCGACAGCCAGATGTGGGTACAGACCTGGCACCCGCGGCACGCGCTGTTCGCGGCGCTGCGGCGACACGACTACGCGTCGTTCGCCGAGCGGTTGCTGGCCGAGCGGCACGCCGCGAGTTTGCCGCCGTTCGCGCATCTGGCGCTGTTGCGCGCCGAGGCACGCGACGCCGCCACGGCGGCAAGGTTCCTGCGCAGCGCGGCGCAGCTGGCGGCGACTTTGCCTGAGGCGCAGGGCGTGACCGTGTATCCACCGGTGCCGCTGGCGATTCCACGCGTGGCCAACATCGAGCGCATGCAGATGGTCGCCGAGGCGGCCTCGCGCGGGCGCCTGCAACGATTCTTGACGGCCTGGATGCCGCGGCTGCACGAGTTGCGCAGCGAAATCAAGGGACTCGCGCGTTGGGCGGTCGACGTCGATCCGCTCGCGATTTGATGCTTCGGCTCACGCCTTGCCGCCGCCGAACCACGTGGCCAGCGACGTGAAAGTCACGAACGACAGCGCGGTCGAGGTGAGGATGATGCGCGCGATGCGCCCGTTGTCGGCGCCGAAGCGCTCGGCCAGCATCGCCACGTTAGCCGCACTGGGCAGCGCGGCGGTCAGCGTGATCGCCATCACCTGCAGGTCGGTGATCGGTGCGCCCGCCGCGCGCGCTGCGATCGACAGGCCGAACACCAGCGCCGGGTGCAGCAGCAGCTTGGCCAGCGCCTGCGGCACGTAGCGCTTGTGCGCTGTGCGCGTGTGGGCGTGTTGCCCGGCGCGCCACAACACGGCGCCGATGGTGAACAGCGCCACCGGCGACGCCGCATCGGCGAGCATCTTGATGACCGCGTCCACCGGCCCGGCAGGGCGCCAGCCGAACGCTCCGAGCACACCACCGATTGCGATCGCCCACGGCAACGGATTGGAGACCGCGCCGCGCAGCGAACGCTTTGCCGCCGCGCGCGCGTCGCCGCCGGCTTGCGCCAACGCGATGCACAGCGAACTGGTGACGAACATGTCGATCAGGATGGTGGCAATCATCGGCCCGACGATTGCCGGCCCGAACAACGCGGCCAGCAACGGCACACCCATGAAGCCGGTGTTCGGAAACGCGGCGACCAGTGCGCCGAACGAGGCGTCCTTCATGCCCACCACGTCGTCAAGCGAGAACGCGATCGTCACCAGCACCATCAGCAGTGCGCATAGCAGATAGACGCCGAGCACGGCGGGGTTCAGCGCCTCGGCCAGTGGCGTGGCCAGCCCGAAGCGAAACAGCATGCACGGCAGCGCAAAGTACAGCACGAAGGCATTGAGCCCCGGGATTGCGGACTCGGGCAACACATGTCGCCAACCCGCCACGTAGCCGGCCAGCACCAGCGCGAAGAAGGGCACCGTGACGACGAGGATCGCGGTCAATCCGCCCCCTTGACCCTGCGACGCGATGAGCCCCTTCGTGGCGGCGGCGTGGCCTTCATGCCGCCTGCGCGCCGGGCCGCGCGGCCTCGTTGATGAATCTGGCTGCCACCCCGACTGCGCTGTTGGGGTCCTCCGGCCTGTCGACTGCCATCAGGCTGGCGTGCAAGGTGTCGGCGTCGAGTCGGCAGGCCACGTAGCCGCGCTGGTCGGAGCGTCCGTAGCGCACGTGCGGGTTGTGGCGCAGCGCCTCGTCGACGCGCTGCTGAGAGGCGCCGTGGCTGGTGATGGAGGTGCCGCAGATCTCGGTGGCCACCACCGGCGCGCGCGCGTCGTCATAGTCGGCCTTGAGGTCTGCCACGTAGTGCGCGTGCACGTCGCCGCCCAGCACCACCACCCCGGGCACCTTGCGATCGGCCACCGTCTGCAGCAGCCGCTTGCGCGCCGGGGCATAGCCGTCCCAGCCATCGGTCCAGTAGGTGGCCTGCGCGGGGTCGGTCCAGCTGAAGCGCGCCATCAGCGTCTGCTGGGCGAGCAGGTTCCAGCGCCGCTGGCGGTCCCAGCTGTCGGCGAGCCAGCGCTCCTGTGCCGCACCGAGCAGCGTGCGCTGCGGATCCAGCAACTCGGGGCAGTCGCGCAGCCGCACGACGTTGGCGCCGCCGCGGCCGGGCTTGGGGCACACCTGCACGTCGCGGTATTGGCGGTCGTCGATCGCATGGATGCACGCCAGCGCGCCCCAGTCGTAGCGGCCGTAGATGCGCATGTCGGGGCCGTTCGGTCGCAACGCCTTCGGAAACGGCATGTGCTCCCAGTAGGCGCGATACGCCGCGGCGCGCTGCTCACGGAAGTCGGCCTGCAGGCTCTGGCCCTGCAGGCCGGCGTAGTCGTTGTCGACTTCGTGGTCGTCCCACACCAGCAGCCAGGGCATCGCCGCGTGCGCCGCCTGCAGCGCGGGATCGCTCTTGTACTGTGCATACCGCGCGCGGTACTGCTCGAGCGTGCGCACCGGGCCGCCCTCGTGGTAGCGCACCGCGATCGGCGGCGACATGTACTCGTAGATGTAGTCGCCGACGAACAGCACGAAGTCGAACGCCGAGCTCGCCACGTGCCGCCATGCCGCGTAGTGGCCGTGGTCGAAGCGCTGGCAGCTGGCCAGCGCAAATTGCAACGCCGCTGCCGTATCGGCAGAGGGCGCCGTGCGCGTGCGGCCGCTCGCGCTGCGCTGGCCCAGGGCCTCGAAGCGATACCAGTAGACGCGCCCCGGCTCGAGCCCTGCCGGCTCGGCGTGCACGCTGTGCGCCTCGTCGGCAGTGGCCGATTCGGTGCCGCGCGCGGCGATGTCGGTGAAACTCTCGTCGCGCGCAAGCTCCCAGCGCACCGCGGCTGGCGAGGGCAAGTCTGGCCCGGTGAGGCGGGTCCACAGCACCACGCTGCGTTCACGCGGCTGACCCGAGGCCACGCCCAACGCAAAGCGCGGCACATCGGCGGCGCGGGCGTGGCGCAGCAACCCCGGCGCGGCAACCGCTGCGCCGGCCTGCGCCAGCCAACGGCGCCGCGACAGCGAGAAGATTTCGTCGTGCATCGGGAAGCGGCAGCGGGGCCAGTGGCCGCGCTTCATACCACATCACACGCGCGGGGCCTTGGCTATCATCGCGCGCCGCCGATGAACCAACCTGCCGCCACCACCCTCAACCCAGCGCAATGGCAGGCCGTGCGGCACACCCACGGGCCGTGCCTGGTGCTCGCCGGCGCGGGCTCGGGCAAGACGCGCGTCATCGTGCACAAGATCGCGCACCTGCTGCACGCCGGCACGGCATCCGAGCAGATCGCCGCCATCACGTTCACCAACAAGGCCGCCGCCGAGATGCGCGAGCGCGCCCGCGAGATGGTGGGCCCGCGTGCCGCGAGGCCGCTGGTGATCTGCACGTTCCATGCGCTGGGCGTGCGAATGCTGCGCGAGCACGGCGAGGTGCTGGGCCTGAAGCCGCGCTTCTCGATCCTCGACAGCGACGACGTGCTGGCGTTGCTGCGTGACGCCGGCGGCACCACCGACGCGGCGCTGGCGCGGCGCTGGCAGTGGACGATCAGCGGCTGGAAGAATCGTGGCCTGAACGCCGAGGGCGCCGAGGCGGCAGCCGACGGCGACGACGAGCGCGTGGCCGCGCGCGTGATGCAGCGCTACGAGGAACGCCTGAGCGCGTACCAGGCGGTCGACTTCGACGATCTGATCGGCTGGCCGCTCAAGCTGCTGCGCGACCACGCGTCGGTGCGCGAGCACTGGCAGCAACGTTTCGCCCACGTGCTGATCGACGAGGTGCAGGACACCGACGCCGTGCAATACGACTTGCTGAAGATGCTGGTTGGCGAGGCGGCGCGCTTCACCGCGGTGGGCGACGACGACCAGAGCATCTACGGCTGGCGCGGCGCGACGATCGAGAACCTGAAGCAGTTGCCGCGCGACTTTCCGTCGCTGAAAGTGATCGCGCTGGAGCAGAACTACCGCTCCACCGGCGCCATCCTGCGCGCGGCGAAACACGTGATCGCCGCCAACCCCAAGTTGTTCGCCAAGAAGCTGTGGAGCGAACACGGCGACGGCGAGCCCGTCAAGCG
>JBIODO010000137.1:0-9613 GCA_044445225.1 Burkholderiales bacterium | reverse complement strand
GTGATCACGATGGCCCGCACGGCCGCCTCGGCCAGCTCCTTGCTCAGGCAGTCGGCGATGGCGCGCCGCGTCTCGAAACTCAGGCCGTTGACCGGCGGATTGTTCAGCGCGATGACGGCCACGCCGTCACGAACTTCATAGCTGGCACTCATGGGTCGGATCCTCGTGCGGCGGTGAGCCCGCCGAAGGCAAAATGGAACGGTCGTTCGATTCTAGGGTGCGCGCGTCGAGCGCTTGTCTCTGTCGTGACAGCAGCGATTGTGTTCCCGTCGCACAGGCGTGTGTAGCCAGGAGGCGGGAGCCCTCAGGGCCAGCCGAGGCGGCTCAGACCTCGAGCCATTCCTTGCGAATGTCACCGTTGGCCTTGAGCTCGGCCGGTGTGCCCTGGAAGACGATCTGGCCGTGTCCCATCACCAGGCAGCGTTGCGACACCTCGAGCGCGATGGTGAGCTTCTGCTCGACCAGCAGCACCGAGATGCCGCGACGCTGCAGCTCGCGCAGGTACTCGGCCACCAGCTCGTCGATCTTCGGCGCCAGGCCTTCAGTGGGTTCGTCGATCATGATCAGGTCGGGATCGCCCATCAGCGTGCGCGCCAGCGTCAGCATCTGCTGCTCGCCGCCCGACAGCACGCCTGCCGCGACGTGCTGCCGCTCCTTCATCCGCGGGAACAACCGATACATGTCCTCGGCACTCCAGCGCGGCGTGCGGCCGTCGCGCTTTTCGCCGAGCTGCAGGTTCTGGTGCACGGTGAGCGTCGGAAAGATGTCGCGGTTCTCGGGCACGTAGCCCAGGCCCAGGCGCGCGATCTCGAAGGCCTTCTTGCCGCGAATCTCCTGGTCGCGCCAAAGCACCGAGCCCGTGCCCTCGACCAGCCCCATGATCGCCTTGACCGTGGTCGAGCGACCGGAGCCGTTGCGCCCGAGCAGGCTCACGATCTCGCCGGTGCCGACCTCGAATTGCACGCCGTGCAGCACGTGGCTCTTGCCGTAGAAGGCATGCAGGTCGGTGAGTTTCAGCAGCATCTCAGTGCCCCTGAGTCAGCACCGAGCCCAGGTAGGCCTCTTGCACCCGCGGATTCGCGCGCACCGCGTCCGGCACGTCGAACGCGATCACCTCGCCGTACACCAGTACCGCGATCTTGTCGGCCAGGCCGAACACCACGCCCATGTCGTGCTCCACGGTCAGCAGCGTCTTGCCGACAGTGACCTCGCGGATCAACTCGACGAAACGCGCGGTCTCGCTGCGGCTCATGCCGGCCGTGGGCTCGTCCAGCAGCACCACGTCGGCACCGCCGGCGATGGTGATGCCGATCTCCAGCGCGCGCTGTTCGGCGTAGGTGAGGTTCATCGCCAGATGGTTGCGCAAGCGCTCGAGCTTGATCATCTGCAGCACCTGTTCGGCGCGCTCGTTGGCATCCTTCAAATCGGAGAGAAAGCGCCAGAACGCGTAGCGGTGGCCCATCGAGTAGAGCACCGCGCAACGCACGTTTTCGAACACCGACAAGCGCGTGAACAGGTTGCTGACCTGGAAGCTGCGCGCCAGGCCGCGGCGTGCGATCTCGTAGGGCGCCTTGCCGTCGATGCGCTCGCCACGCAGGCGGATCTCGCCGCTGGTGGGGCCGAAGCGGCCGCTGATCAGGTTGAACAACGTCGACTTGCCGGCGCCGTTGGGGCCGATGATCGCCACCCGCTCGCCCGGCTTCACGGCCAGGCTGGTGCCACGGATGATCTCGGTCTTGCCGAAGCTCTTGCGCAGGTCGCGCAATTCGACGGCCAGCGGTGCGTCGGCGGGTACGCTCATGCTGCTGCCTCGCTGCGCTGGATCTCGTCGGCAATCTCTTCCTGGATGCGGCTCCACTCACGGTGAAAGCCCCGCCGCCGCCATTCGAACAGCGCCACGCCGACTCCGAAGATGGCCAACGCGGCGATCCAGATGCCCAACCCCTTGGCGTCGAGCGTGAGCCCGAGAAACAGCATCTCAGGCCCCAGTGCCTCGTTGAGTTGCAGGTGATAGATCATCTCGATCATCGTGGCCGCGCCGGCCAGCGCGATCAAGCCCGCGACTGTGAGTGGCACGTAGTGCATCCACAGGCGATTGAGCTTGCCGAATGCCGCGACGCGCAGATTCATCATGATCAGGCTGGCGATGCCGCCCGGCGCGTACATCACCATGATCAGGAACACGATACCCAGGTACAGCAGCCAGGCCTTGGTCAGCTCCGACAGCAGCACCAGCGCGATCACCAGCAGCACTGCGCCGATGATCGGCCCGACGAAGAACGTGGCGCCGCCCAGGAACACGAAAAACAGATAGGCCCCCGAGCGGGCCGCGCCCACCACTTCGCCGGTGACGATCTCGAAGGTCAGCGCGCCAAGGCCGCCAGCGATGCCAGCGAAAAAGCCCGAGATCATGAACGCCAGGTAGCGCACGTGCTGCGTGCTGTAGCCGACGAACTCCACACGCTCGGGGTTGTCACGCACCGCATTCAACATGCGGCCGAGCGGCGTGCGCGTCAGCGCGTACATGGCGGCGGTGCTGATGAAGCAGTACACCGCGATCAGGTAGTACAGCTCGATCTGCGGGCCGAAGGTGATGCCCAGCACCGGCTGCCCGAACACGCGGTTGCCCTGGATGCCGCCTTCGCCGCCGAAGAACTCGGGGATCATCAGCGACATCGAGGCCACCAGCTCCCCGATGCCCAGCGTGATCATCGCGAACGTGGTGCCCGATTTCTTGGTCGTCACGTAGCCCAGGATCGCCGCGAAGAACAGTCCCGCCAGGCCACCCACCAGCGGCATCAAGCTGACGGGAATGCCCAGCTTGCCCTGCGCTGCGAGATTGAGCGCATGAATCGCGATGAACGAACCCAGGCCGCTGTACACCGCGTGGCCGAAGCTCAGCATGCCGCCCTGGCCGAGCAGGATGTTGTAGGCCAGGCAGGCGATGATCGCGATGCCGATCTGCGACAACATCGTCTGCGCGAAGCTCGAGCGCCACAGCAGTGGCACGACCAGCAGCACCAGCGCGAAGCCGGCCCAGACGACCCAGTCGCGACGCGTCAGGTGTTCGGAGGCATGCGTCACGTTCAGCCTTCGCGCGTGCCCAACAGCCCGCGTGGCCTGAGGATCAGGATCAGCACCAGCAGCAGATACGGCAGGATCGGCGCCGCCTGCGCCAGCGTGATGCGCAGCAGCGGCCACAGCGGGTTCTTGGGACCGACCGCGCCACCGAACCCGTTGATCAGATCGGCCAGCGACGAATCCACCGTCAGCGGCAGCGTCTGCAGCAGGCCGATCAGCAACGAGGCGACGAAGGCACCAGCCAGCGACCCCATGCCGCCGACCACCACGACCACGAAGATGATCGAACCCACCACGGCGGCCATCGCCGGCTCAGTGACGAAGGTGACGCCGCCGATCACGCCGGCCAGGCCGGCCAGCGCGCAGCCGCTGCCGAACACCAGCATGAAAACACGTGGCACGTTGTGGCCCAGAGCCTGCACCGTTTCGGGATGCGTCAGCGAGGCCTGGATCACGAGGCCGATGCGCGTGCGCGTCAGCAGCAGCCACAACGACACCAGCATCGCCAGCGCCACCAGCATCATGAAAGCGCGCGTCATCGGAAAGCGCGAGCACTTGGCTGCCTGGCACACGGTGTCAGACGCCGCACCAAGCGCCAGCGACAGGCCGTCGGGCCCCTGCACCACGGTGAAGGCCGGGCCCTGCAGAAAGGCCGGCGGATCGAACGGCACCGGCGTGCGGCCCCAGATGATCTGCACCACTTCCAACACCACGTACGACAGGCCGAAGGTGATAAGCAGCTCAGGCACATGGCCGAACTTGTGCACCCTTCGCAGCGCGGTGCTCTCGAACGCGGCACCGAGCAACCCCACGCCCAGCGGCGCCAGCACCAGCGCCGGCCAGAAGCCCACATAGCGCGTGAGCGTGTACGCGAAGTACGCGCCGATCATGTAGAAGCTGGCGTGCGCGAAGTTCAGCACGCCCATCATGCTGAAGATCAGCGTCAGACCCGAGCTGAGCATGAACAGCAGCAGCCCCGAGCTGACGCCGTTCAGCACATTGATCAGGGTCTCTTCCACGGCAGGAGGATACGGCAGTGCTCAAAAGAACAGGCCCGGCGGAGCTGGCTCCGGCGGGCCTGCGGCCCGAACGTGCGGCTTCGCCGCAACGCTGATATCAGGGCGTGCCGGGGCGCTTCATGTCGCACGACGTCGGCGTGCTGGCCACGTACGGCTCGTAGTACTTGACCGTTTGGAAGTTGTAGCCGGTGTTCTCCACGCTGTACGGGAACTTGGCGTCGGCCTTCTTCCACACCGTGATGAACAGACCCTGCTGCAGCTGGTGGTCGCTCTTGCGCATCTCGACTTCGCCATTGAAGCTCTTGAAGCGCAGGCCTTCCATCGTCTGCGCCACCTTGGCCGGGTCGGTGCTCTTGGCCTGGGCCATCGCCGTGCTCAGCATCGCGAACGCGCTGTAGGTGGCCAGCGTGTAGTAGTCGTCATTGAACTTGGCCTTGAACGCATTGGCAATCTTGCCGATCTCGCCCGGCATGTTGGAGTCGGCGTAGGCCACCATGAACACGCTGCCGGCCGCCGACGGCCCGAGCGCGGTGGGTGTGCCAGTGACGCTGGCGTAGTAGGTGTAGAACTTGACGCCGTTCATGCCGGCATCGTGGGCTGCTTTGACCAGCAACGTCAGGTCGGAGCCCCAGTTGCCGGTGATCACCGTGTCGGCGCCCGAGGCCTTGATCTTGGCCACGTACGGCGCGAAGTCACGCACTTGCGCCAGCGGGTGCAGGTCGTCGCCGACGATCTGGATGTCGGGCCGCTTGCGTGCCAGGTTTTCCTTCGCGAAGCGCGACACCTGCTGACCGTGCGAGTAGTTCTGGTTGATCAGATAGACCTTGTGGATGTCCTTCTGGTCTTTCATGAAGGTTGTCAAGGCCTCCATCTTCATCGACGTGTCGGCGTCGAGGCGGAAGTGCCAGTAGTTGCACTTGCTGTTGGTGAGATCGGGGTCGACCGCGGCGTAGTTGAGGTACACCAGCTCCTTGCCGGGATTGCGGTCGTTGTACTTGGCCACCGCGTCCATGATGGCCAGCGCCGCGCCCGAGCCATTGCCCTGCACGACGTAACGCACGCCCTGGTCGATCAGCGACTTGACGGCGTTGATGCTTTCCTGCGGGCTCAGCTTGTTGTCGATGGGGACCATCTCGAACTTCACGCCGGCGGGGTTGCTCTTGTTGAAGTACTCGGCAACAAATTGGTAGCTCTTGATCTGGTTCTGGCCGACCGGGGCCATCAAACCCGACAGCGGATCGATCCAGCCGATCTTGACCGTCTCCCCCTTTTGCGCGAAAGCCGCGCCGGACAACGCCAACAACGCCGATGTGATCGACGTACTCAACAACACACGCTTTGCCATAGCCATCACGCTCTCCAACTCCAATTGACGCACTGCACACACAAGCCGAAACGGTACCGGAAGGCGCACGCTTCAGGGTTCAGGGACTACCCCCACCGGGTTGTCGCACCCGGGACAAAGGTCTTCGCGAAGCGCAGCCTTCGAGGGCCAGGCGAACGATAGTCCCTGAAGTGCCCACGCGTGGGGTGAATCCCCGGCCCCTGCGCGCATCAGGCCGGCAGCGCTGACAATGGCGCCATGAACGCCCCGCTGGAGCATCCGGTCGTCGCCGAGCCACGCTGGCGCGCGCACGGATTCATGCAATCGCTCGGTCCCAACTTTTGGACCGAGCTACCCGCGCAGCCATTGCCCGAGGTGCATTGGGTTGCCCGCAGCGATGCGCTGGCGGCCGAACTGGGCCTGTCGGACTGGCTGCGCAGCGACCGTGCGCTGCAGGTGCTGTCGGGCAACGCCGCCGCGCATGAGGGCGCGCCGCTGGCCAGCGTCTACAGCGGCCACCAGTTCGGCGTGTGGGCCGGCCAGTTGGGCGACGGCCGCGCGCTGTTGCTGGGCGAGATCGACTCACCCGTCGGCCGGCAGGAGGTCCAGCTCAAGGGCAGTGGCCTCACGCCCTACTCGCGCATGGGCGATGGCCGCGCCGTGCTGCGGTCGTCGATTCGCGAGTTCCTGTGCTCGGAGGCGATGCATCACCTGGGCATCCCGACCACGCGGGCGCTGGCCGTGATCGGCTCGCCGGCGCCGGTGATGCGCGAAAACGTCGAGACCGCTGCCGTGGTGACGCGGGTGGCGCCGAGCTTTCTGCGCTTCGGGCATTTCGAGCACTTCGCGCACACCGCCGACGACGTGGCCGCGCTGCGCAAGCTGGTCGAAGCGGTGATCGATCGTTTTCATCCCGAATACCGCGGTGCGCCGGTGCCGCTGCTGGCCTGGTTGGAGCAGGTGTCGCGGCGCACCGCACGGTTGATGGCGCAATGGCAGGCGGTGGGCTTTTGCCACGGCGTGATGAACACCGACAACCTGTCGATCCTCGGGCTGACCATCGACTACGGGCCATTCGGCTTTCTCGATGGCTTCGACCCGATGCACATCTGCAACCACAGCGACCATCAGGGTCGCTATGCCTACGCGCGCCAGCCCGGCGTCGCGTGGTGGAACCTGCATGCGCTGGCGCAGGCGCTGCTGCCAGCGCTCGACGGCGACGTGCAGCACAACGCCCAGGCGCTGGGCGCCGCGATCGAGCCGTTCAAGGCCGAGTTTGGCCAGTCGATGCAACGACTGCTGCGCGCCAAGCTCGGCCTGGCCACCGAGCACGAAAGCGATCCGGCGCTGATCGACGACCTGCTGCGCCTGATGGCCGCCGAGCGCGCCGACTACACCATTGCGATGCGGCGCCTGGCCGATTTTTCCACCGACCTCGGCGCCAGCAATGACCCGGTGCGCGACCTTTTCATCGACCGCGCCGCGTTCGACGCCTGGGCTGCGCGCTATGCGCAGCGTCTACGCGACGAGCTCAGCATCGACGCCGAGCGCGGGCTGCGCATGAAGCGCGTGAATCCGAAATTCGTGCTGCGCAACCACCTGGCCGAGCAGGCGATCCGGCGTGCGCAGGAAGGCGACTTTTCAGAGACGCAGCGGCTGCTCGGTGTGTTGCAGCGGCCGTACGACGAGCAACCCGAGCACGAGGCCTATGCCGGCTTTGCGCCCGACTGGGCGCAAACGCTGGAGGTGTCGTGCTCGTCATGATGGGCTGATGCCATGAGCCACGACATCGACGACCCGCGCTACCCGGTTCGCAAGAGCGACCCCGAGTGGCGCAAGACGCTCGACCCGACGCAGTACCGCGTGGCGCGCCAGGGCGACACCGAGCGCGCTTTCACCGGCAAGTACTGGGACCACTGGGCCGACGGCAGCTACCGCTGCGTCGGCTGCGGGCAAGTGCTGTTCGAGAGCGGCGCCAAGTTCGACGCCGGCTGCGGCTGGCCCAGCTGGAGCCAAGAGATCGAGCCCGGCCGCATCGAGCGGATAGCGGACCACAGCCACGGCATGACGCGCGTCGAAGTGCGCTGTGCGAACTGCGGCAGCCATCTCGGCCATGTGTTCGACGACGGCCCAGAGCCCACCGGCGACCGGTTTTGCATCAACTCGGCGTCGATCGACTTCAAGCCCGAAGCCTGAGCGTGGTGCGGGCGCTGCCCCGCGCGCCGAGGCTACACTCGCGCGGCGCATGAAACTGCTGCTCGACTTCCTGCCGATCATCCTGTTCTTCGGCACCTTCAAGTACGCCGAAGCCAACAAGGCGTGGGCGGCTGCCTTTGCCACGCAACACATCGGCGGCATCGTCGCCGGCGGCGTGGTCGGCCTCGACGAGGCGCCCGTGCTGCTGGCCACCATGGTGGTGATCATCGCCACGCTGATCCAAGTGGCGTGGCTCAAGGTGCGCAGGCAAAAGGTCGATCTGATGCTGTGGATCAGCCTGGGCCTGGTGGTCGTGCTGGGCGGCCTCACGGTGTGGTTTCACAGCGAAACCTTCATCAAGTGGAAGCCGAGCGCGCTGTATTGGACGATGGGGCTGGCGCTGGCCATCAGCCAGCTGATGTTCGGCAAGAACCTGCTGCGCGCACTGCTCGGCGCGCAACTGCATCTGCCAAGCGCCGTCTGGCAGCGCCTGAGCTGGGCCTGGATCATCTTTTTCGGCCTCATGGGCGTGCTCAACCTGTGGGTGGCGTACACCTTCTCCACCGCCACCTGGGTCAACTTCAAACTGTTCGGCGCGCTCGGTCTGATGCTGGTGTTCACGCTGGCGCAGGGCTTGTACCTGAGTCGGCACCTGGAGCATGAGCCGCCGGCCGAGCCGCGCCGCTGAGGCGCGCGTTTTCCTGCACCTGGTCGGTAGCCCATGACCGTTTCCGCCAACGACATCGAGCGGGCGTTACGTGCCACGCTGGCACCGATCGCCTTGTCGATCACCGACGACTCGCATCTACATGCCGGACACGCAGGCGCCCGCGAGGGACGACACTTTTCGGTACGAATCGCGAGCCCGCGTTTCACGGGCTTGAACCGCGTGGCGCGACATCGCCTCGTGTATGATGCCGTGCACTCGTTGATTCCTCTGGGCATTCACGCGCTGGCGATTCAAGCGCATGCCCCCGACGAGCCCGGTGCCTCCTGGTAAGCCAATACGGGCCTAGCTCCACGTCCAAGTGGCCTCGCCGAGCGGGCCCAAGTGCCCGCCTCCCATCGACTCCACGCCTGTCCGAAAGACATTCATCCATGATCGATTCGATCCGCATCGCGCGACTGGCCTGCATCGCCATCGTCGCGCTCGCTCCGCTGGCCTCGCTGGCCCAGAACGTGACCACCGTCAACGGCAAGGCCGTGCCGAAGTCTCGAGTCGACCTGCTGCTCAACCAGGCCGCCCGCGGTGGCCAGCAGCGCTCGCCCGAGCTGGAGCAGCGCGCACGCGAAGAGGTGGTGCTGCGTGAGATCTTTGCGCAGGAGGCCGAGAAGCGCGGCATCCCGGCCAGCGCCGACTACCGTGCGCAAATGGAGTTGGTGCGGCAAACGGTGCTGATCCGCGAGTTGTTCGAAGACTTCAAGAAGAAGAATCCGGTCACCGAGCCTGAAGCCCGCGCCGAGTACGAGAAGGTCAAGACGCAGTCGGCCGGCACCGAATACCGTGCGCGGCACATCCTGGTCGAGAACGAGGACGACGCCAAGAAGCTGATCGTGCAGATCAAAGGCGGCGCCAAGTTCGAGGAGCTTGCCAAGAAGAATTCCAAGGACACCGGCTCCGGCGAAAACGGCGGCGACCTCGACTTTGCCAAGCCCGACGCCTATGTGCCCGAATTCAGCAAGGCGCTGACGTCGCTGAAGAAAGGCGAGATGACCGACGCGCCGGTGAAGACGCAGTTCGGCTACCACATCATCCGGCTCGAAGATACGCGCGAGGCGCAGTTCCCGGCGTTCGACGCCGTCAGGCCGCAGATCGAGCAGCGCCTGGCGCAGGTGAAGCTGCAGAAGTACCAGGAGGACCTGCGCAAGGCCGCCAAGACCGACTTCAAGTTCTCGAACACGCAATAGCGGCCGCGCCCGAGCGCCGCCGTCAGACCGCGCTCAGCCTGCCGGCTTCGATGTGCAGCTGGCGGTCGCAGCGCGAAGCGATCGC
>JBIODO010000136.1:0-9746 GCA_044445225.1 Burkholderiales bacterium | reverse complement strand
GACGTAGCTGGCGATCATCTTCTTGATCTGGCGCGTGGCCAGCAGCTTGCCGAGGCCGAAGCCATCGACGCCGGCGTTGTTGGAGATCGCGGTCAGGTTCTTGGCGCCGCTGTCCTTCAGCGCATCGATCAACGCCTCGGGAATGCCGCACAGGCCGAAGCCGCCGACCGCGATCAGCAGCCCGTCGTGCACGATGCCGTCGAGTGCCGCAGCCGCATTGGGAAAGACTTTGTTCATGCGAGTTGCCTCGTGCCCGTCTGGAACCGGCAAGCCTACTACTTAAGCGATTACGTAGGTGCTACGTAGAATCGCGTAATGACCATCACCGGATTCGACGATGTCGAGATCGACATGCCGGCGCTGCAGGCGCTGCTCGACGGCGACACCTTCGCGGCGTGGGTGCGCGCGATCGGCCTGCAGCTGACCCACGCGCTGCCCGGAGAGGTGGAGCTCGCGCTGCCGGTGACGCCGCAGCACGTGCACGGCGGCGGCGTGCTGTGCGGCCAGACGATGATGGCCGCCGCCGACACCGCGATGGTGCTGGCCATCTGCACGCTGACCGAAGGCTTCAGGCCGATGACCACCGTGCAGCTGCAGACCAGCTTCCTGCGCCCGATCGCAGGCGATGCCGGCACGGCGCGCGTCACCGCACGCGTGCTGCGCAAAGGCAAGAGCCTGGTGTTCGGCGAGATCGAAGTGGCCGACCCGAAAGGCGCGCTGGCCGCGCACGCCACCACGACCTACGCGCTGCTGTGAGCGCGGGGCGGTCGCCAACCAGGTTCTCGACATGAGCCCGGTGTCGCTCGACTACCGCACCGCGTTCGAGCTGGCGCCGATCGGCTTGGTGCTGTCGCGGCAACGCCAGATCGTCGACTGCAACGAACGGGTGCTCGCCATGTTCGGCGCCTCGCACGCGCAGCTGGTGGGCCGCTCGTTCGAAGTGCTGTACCCGACGCTCGAGGAGTTCGAGCGCACCGGCGAGCGCATCGTCGCCAGCCTCGACGCGCAAGGCTGGTACGCCGACGACCGCGTGATGAAGCGCCTGGCCGGCACGCATGCCGGCGAGCTGTTCTGGTGCCACGTGTCGGGGCGCGCGCTGAATCCGCGAGAGCCGCACGAGGCCGGCATCTGGGCGTTCGAAGACCTCTCGTCGCGGCGCAAACTGAAGCTCGACCTCACGGCACGCGAGCGCGAGATCGCCGCGCTGCTGATCGAAGGCCTGACCAGCAAGCTGATCGGCAAGCGCCTGGCGATCAGCCCGCGCACGGTGGACGTCTACCGCGCGCGGCTGATGCGCAAGGTCGGCGCCGTCACGACGCCCGAGTTGGTGAACAAGCTGCTGGCCGGATAGCAGCAGTCAAACGATCTTCTCGCGCAGCCACCCGGGCAGCGGCATCGATTGGTTGCTGGCGAAATCCAGCCACACCATGCGCGCACCGCCCTCGGCCCAGATGGTGCCGGGGTCGTCATCGCGCTCCATCGTGATGAAGGTGTCGAAACTGGTCTTGCCGACCGTCGTGACGTGGTGCCTGACCCGCACGTCGCCCGGGTAGCGCAGCTGCTTGATGAAACTGCAGTACGCGTTGACGATCACCGGGCCCTGCTTGGATTGCTCGGGCATGCAGCCGATGCTGCGGCACCAGTCGATGCGCGAGGTCTCCATGTAGCGAAAGTAGACCGTGTTGTTGACATGGCCCATCGCGTCCATGTCGCCCCAGCGAATAGGGATGATCGACTCGTACACCAGCTTCTTGTGCGCCGGCGTCGCGAACCGCATTCAGCCCTCTTTGCGCGGCCCCAGCGCCGCGCTCAGGCGCACCACCGTGGCCCGCAGCTCTTCCATCTGCTCCAGCAACCTCGCCTGCTCGGCCTTGATGGCTGCCAGCTGCTCGGCCGCCGTCAGCACGTCGTCCTTCAGCGGCTCGGGCACCACGCTGACGTCGATCACGGGCTCGCCGCACAACAGATGCACCCAGCGCGCCTCGCGTGCACCGGGCGCACGCGGCATCTTGCGCACCCACGGCGGCGTCTTGGACTGCAGCTCGTCGAGAAAACCCTCGACCGCCGAGATGTCGGCAAAGCGGTGCAACCGCTCGCAGTTGGCGCGCAGCTCGGCCGCGGTCTGTGCGCCGCGCAGCATCAGCGCCGCGAGCAAGGCCACCGATGCACCGGGCAGCGCCCACGCACGCGGCAGGTTGTGCTCGTAGCGCGACACGCGCGAACCGCTCGATTCGACCACCAGATTGGCGGCGCGCAACGCGTCGAGCGCTTGCAGCGCGTCGGCGTCGCCGACGGCCATCACCGGGTCGCGCGCGGTCTTTTGGTTGCAGCCCGCCGTCAGCGCGTTGAGCGACAGCGGGTAGGTGTCGGGCACGGTGGCCTGCTTTTCCACCAGCACGCCGAGCACGCGCGCTTCGATGGCAGTGAGCTGGCGCACGGTGATCGTCGGGCCCAATCAGGCCAGGCCGAAGCCGTCGTCGGCGGCCAGCACGGCGCCGTTGATGAAGTGGCTCTCGTTGGCGCACAGCATCACGAGTGCGGTGTCGAGGTCCTGCGGCGCGCCGACGCGCCGGCGCGGCAGCATCGCGATCAGCTTTTGCCCAGCCTCGGTCTGCCAGTGGTGATGGTTGATCTCGGTGTCGATGTAGCCCGGGCACAGCGCGTTCACGTTGATGCCGTAGCGGCCCCACTCGAGCGCCATCGCGCGCGTCATGTGCACCACCGCGGCCTTGCTCATGCTGTAGACACCGAGTTGGCCGAGCACCTTCAGGCCCGCCATCGATGCGATGTTGACGATGCGCCCGCCGGTGAACGTGCCAGGCGCTGCGCCGCGGGCGCGCGCGATCATGCGTTTAGCCACCTCCTGCGCGACGAAGAACGCACCGCGCGTGTTGGTGTTCATCACGTAGTCGTAGTCCTCGGGCGCCACGTCGAGCAGCTTGTTGGACGCGCTGACGCCCGAATTGTTGACGAGGATGTCGATGGCGCCCATCTCGGTCTCGGCGTGCGCCACGGCCGCCTTGATGCCGTGGTGGTCGGTGACGTCCATCGCCACCACGTGGGCGTCGCCGCCGGCAGATTCGATCTCGGCACGCAGCGCCTTCAGGCGTTCGATGCGGCGCGCGGCCAGCACCACCGCGGCCCCGGCCTTGCTCAGCGTGCGCGCGAATTGCGCGCCCAGGCCGCTGGAGGCGCCGGTCACCAAGGCGACCCGGCCCGACAAATCAATGGTGTAGCTCACGCCCTCGCTCCCATCGCAACTGCTCGGCGGTGACGATAGCACGCGCTCGATGAACGTATGCGCTGCAGGCGCGCTCACCTAGAATCTGCGCGCACTGTGTTCGCTGCAGCGCAAACCACAGGACCGCACGATGACGCCGCAAGAAATCACTCAACGACACGGCCCGCGCGAGGCCATGCCATACGACGTGGTGGTGGTAGGCGCAGGGCCGGCCGGCCTGACCACGGCGATCCACATCAAACAACTGGCCGCCAAGGCGGGCCGCGAGGCGTCGGTGGTGGTGCTGGAGAAAGGCTCCGAGCCGGGCGCGCACATTCTGTCCGGCGCGGTGATCGACCCGCGCTCGATCGACGAGCTGTTCCCCGACTGGAAAGAACGTGGCGCGCCGTTGACTCAGCCGGTCACCGCCGACGACGTGTTGTTCCTGTCGGCCACCGGGTCGACGCGCACGCCCGACTGGCTGGTGCCGCGCAACCTGCACAACGACGGCTGCTACGTCATCTCGCTGGAAGACGTCGTCAAATGGCTGGCGCAGCAGGCCGAGGGCCTGGGCGTGGAGATCTTTCCTGGCTTCGCGGCGGCCGAGGTGCTCTACGACGAGCAGGGTCGCGTCAAGGGCGTGGCCACCGGCAACGTCGGTGTGGGCAAGAACGGCGAGCCGCACGATGGCTTTCAGCTCGGCATGGAGCTGCATGGCAAGTACACCGTGTTCGCCGAGGGCGCACGCGGCCATCTCGGCAAGCAGCTGATCGCGAAGTTCAATCTCGACGCCGGACGCGATCCGCCAAGCTGGGCCATCGGCATCAAAGAGTTGTGGGAGGTGCCGCCCGAGAAGGCCCGGCCGGGAATGGTGGTGCACACCGCGGGCTGGCCGATGACCGACGCGTTCGGTGGCGGCTTTCTCTATCACCTGGCTGACAACAAGGTGACGCTCGGCTTCGTGATCGGACTGGACTACGCCAATCCGTACCTGAGCCCGTTCGAAGAAACGCAACACTGGAAAACGCACCCGGCGGTCCGCGTGCACATCGAGGGCGGCAAGCGCCTGGGCTACGGCGCGCGCGCCATCAACAACGGCACGCCGCAGTCGCTGCCGAAGACGATCTTCCCCGGTGGGGCGCTGGTCGGCTGTGATGCCGGCTATATGAATGCGGCGCGCATCAAGGGCAGCCATGCGGCGATCAAGAGCGGCATGCTGTGCGCCGGCGCGATCGACGAGGCGCTGGCTGCCGGCCGCTCGCTCGACGAACTGTCTGCCTATCCGGCGGCGTTCGAAGCCAGCTGGCTCAACGAGGAGTTGCAGCGCTCGCGCAACTTCAAGCGCTGGTTCAAGAAAGGCAAGCTGGTCGGCAATCTGATGACCGGCATCGAGCAGTGGCTGCTGCCCAAGCTCGGCATCCAGAGCCCGCCGTGGACGCTGCATTCGAGCAAGCGCGACAACGAGTACCTGCTGCCAGCCGCACAGTGCAAGAAGATCGAGTACCCCAAGCCCGACGGCAAGCTGACCTTCGACCGGCTGAGCTCGGTGTTCGTCAGCAACACCAACCACGCAGAGGATCAGCCCTCGCACCTGACCCTGAAGGACGCGTCGGTGCCGGTGGCGATCAATCTCAAGCTGTATGCCGGGCCGGAGGCGCGCTACTGCCCGGCCGGCGTCTACGAGTTCGTGGCTGCCGAAGGCGGTGGCGGCGAGCGGCTGCAGATCAACGCGCAGAACTGCGTGCACTGCAAGACCTGCGACATCAAGGACCCGCGGCAGAACATCGTTTGGGTCGCACCCGAAGGCGGTGGCGGCCCCAACTACGCCGGCATGTGACTGCGCGCCCCTCGACGCGGGAGCCGTGGCGATTGAACCGATCGACCCAGCGCGGCAACTGAGGGCCACTGCTGCGGGTGTACAACCACGCTGGCGCGCGCCTGATGTCAGGCGGCCGGCGGTCATCGCGCCTGCGGCTCCCGGGAAGGATTTGCATGACGATTTCTGCGAATCGCAGCGTTGCTCACTTCGCCGCCGCGTTGTTGGCCGGCCTGCTGATGGCTGCCTGCGCGACCACCGGCGATCCATCTGCCAGCGCCACGCCAGCCGCCTCGGCGCCGCCCACCAGTGCCTTTGGCCCGGCGCTTCGCTGCATGGATGGCATGCTGCTCGACCACGGCGTGCGCGACCTGTCGGTGATCGTCGAAGACCTGTCCGATCCGTCGCAGCAACGAGCACAAGCCGGCACCAAGGACATGCTGGTCACCGCGGTGTCCGACATGACGCAGCGCAGCCGCGCGGTCCGTCTGGTCGCCTCCAACGCCGACTGGGGCCAGACGGTGGCCGTGATGACCCAGGCGCAAAAGCGCGATCCGTACGCGGTGGCACCGCAGTTCGCGCTGCGCGGCACGCTGCGCTCGCTCGACGGCGGGCGCACGATCGGCCTGGACCTCATGCTGTTGACCACGCAAGACATGAGCGTCGTGCCCGGCGCCGCAACCCAGAACGCGGCGCTGTTGCGCAACGGCAATGCCGAATTCGTCAAGTTCGGCCAGGCCTTCACGGTGCCGGCCGGCGGCGTGGCGCAAGCGCAGCGCGCGTTGGCCGAGGTGGCGGTGATCGAGCTGTTCGGCCGCCTGACCAAGGTGCCGTACTGGAGTTGCCTGGGCGCGAGCGCCGACAACCCCGCGGTGGCCGCGGAGATTCAAGACTGGTACGACGCGATGGCCGCGCGCCCGGCCGAGATCGTCACCTACTTCCAGCAGCAGCTGCGCATTCGCCAAGCCTATGACGGCCCGATCGACGGCACTGTCAGCCCCGCCTTCAAGGACGCTGTGGTGCGCACCCGCGACGCGCTGGGCCTGTCGCGCGAGCCGAAATTGTCGCTCGATCTGTTCAAGGCCTACCTCGGCGCCGACGTCGCCAGCCTGCAAGCCAAGATCCGCGCGTCGGCGCCGGCGGTAGCGGCCGCACCCGCTGCAGCGGCGGCGCCGTTGACACTGCAGGTCGCCACCTCGGCAGACGGCCGACGCCTGACACGCGGCGAGGCCGTGCAGCTGTCGATCCGCCCCAGCCGCGACGCGCACGTGTACTGCTATCTGCAGGACGAGAAGCGCCAGGTCACGCGTTTCTTCCCCAACCGATTCCAGCGCGACTCGCGCGTGCAGCCGGCCACCGGCCTGCAGTTGCCCGGCTCGATGCGCTTCGAGCTGACGATGAACGCGCGCGGCGTTCCCGAGACGGTGGCCTGTTTCGCCACCGAGCGGGACGTGCTGGCCGAGCTGCCGGCCGGCGTCAACGGGGGTGACTTCCAGCCGTTGCCCGCCGCCACGCTCGACCAAGTGCGCCAGGCCTTCGTCAAGGTTTCGGGCGGCGCGCTGGCGCACGAGTCGTTCGAGCTGCGGGCGCGCTGAAGCGCCTTGGCTGAACGGGCGCCGTCATGGGCGCCCATCACCTTTGGCCGGGCAGCCGGCAGGCTTGCCGGCACCGAAAAGGCTTGAACCGCGGCAACCGGCCGTGCAACCCATCGGCAATCCTCCCAACTAGGAGTCCCCGCATGGCCGGCTCGGCAGCAACCTCGCGCAATTGGCGCACCCCTGTGTGGATCGCCCTGGTGAGCGCCGCCGCCCTGGCGTCGGCACCGCTTCAGGCGCAACCCTGCGCCGGCCCGCTCGGCGAAAGGGCGAGCGACAACCTCGAGCGCTTCAGCATGATCAGCGCGCAATGCGCGCCGCTGGCCAACGTGCCGATGACCGTGCACCGCGCCGCGCAGCTCGACCTCTACGAGCGGCCGGTGGTTTCGATCACCACCGCACCGGCACCCGCGGCGTCGGCGCCGGTGGTCAGCGCACCGGTGCCGCTGCTGGTGGCGCCGCCGCTGAACGTTCCCGCCGAGCCGCCCTCGCGCGACCAGTTGCGCGTGATGTCGCTGGCGCCGGTGCTGATGGAGGCCGCCCGCGACAACCAGATCGACCCGCTGCTGCTGCACGCCATCGCCCACGTCGAGTCGCGCCACAACCCGCGCGCAGTGTCGAAGGCCGGCGCGCGCGGCGTGATGCAGATGATGCCGGCCACGGGCAAGCGCTTCGGCGTCAACAACCCAGAGCAGGGCCTGTTCGACGCGTCGACCAACCTGCGCGCCAGCGCCGCCTACCTGCACACGCTGCGCACGCGCTACGGCGACGATCTTCGCTTGATGCTGGCCGCCTACAACGCCGGCGAAGGCGCGGTCGACAAAGCCGGCGGCACCGTGCCGCCCTACCCCGAAACCCAGGCCTACGTGCGTGACGTGCTCGCCGTGTACCGCCGCCTGACTTCGACTTTCTCGGTCAGCGCCACCGGTGAGCTGGTGGCCCGTGGAGGCAAAAAGTCATGAGCATGACAGCGTATTTCAAGAGCGCGGCGGTCAGCCGCGAAGGCGTCTTCGCGCGCTACAGCGACCTCGTGCTGGTGGGCGGCATCGTCGCCATCGTGGCGATGATGGTGCTGCCGCTGCCGGCCTGGCTGATCGACTTCCTGGTCGCGGCCAACATCGCCTCGGGCCTGCTGCTGTTGCTGCTGGGCGTGTACATCGCCTCGCCGCTGGAGTTCTCGGTGTTCCCCAGCGTGCTGTTGATGACCACGCTGTTCAGGCTGTCGCTGTCGATCGCCACCACCCGCATGATCCTGCTGCACGGCCACGCCGGGCACATCATCGACACCTTCGGCAAGGTGGTGGCGGGCGGCAATCTGGTGGTCGGCATGGTGGTGTTCATGATCATCACGGTCGTCCAATTCATCGTCATCGCCAAGGGTGCCGAGCGGGTGGCCGAGGTCGCCGCGCGGTTCACGCTCGACGCCATGCCCGGCAAGCAACTGTCGATCGATTCCGACCTGCGCTCGGGCCTGATCGACAAGGATGAGGCCAAGCGCAAGCGCCGCAACCTCGAGATGGAAAGCAAGCTGCACGGCTCGCTCGACGGCGCGATGAAGTTCGTCAAGGGCGACGCCATCGCCGGCATCGTGATCATCGTGATCAACCTGCTGGGCGGTCTGGCCATCGGCGTGATGATGCAAGACCTGGACATCGGCTCGGCGATGACCAAGTACTCGATCCTGACCATCGGCGAAGGCATGGTGGCGCAGATCCCGGCGCTGCTGGGCGCGATGGCCGCCGGCCTGATCGTCACCCGCACCAGCGACGAGGACGACAAGCACCTGGGCGACTCGATCCGCAAGCAGATCACCGCCAAGCCGCGCGTGTTGCTGGTGGCCGGTGGCATCTGCGTGCTGATGGCCTTCGTGCCCGGCTTCCCGGTGGCCACCTTCATGGCCTTGGCCCTGGTGTTCGGCGGTGCCGGCGCACTGTTGACGCCGGCGATCCGCGAGAAGCTGTTGAGTGTGCGCCACCCGGCGGTACAAGGCCTGGTCAAGCGCCTCGACACGCCGCAACAGGTGGCTGTCACCGCACTGCCGCAACAGCGCCCTGCCGTGCCGCTGCTGCTGCGCGTGCCCGCCGCGCTGTTGGCCGACAACCAGTCAAGTCGCCTGACGCGCACGATGCAAGAAGTGCTCGACGAGTTCCAGCTGACGCTGGGGCTGAACCTGCCGCGCATCCACCTGCACGGCCAGAGCGGCGCGGCCGACGCCGACCGCTGGGAGCTGCTGGCCTTCGAAGTGCCCATCGCCTCGGGCAGCCTGCCCGACGAGCCGTACGTCGCCCTGGGCGAGCCGGTGCGCCAGGCGCTGCGCCGCCACGCGCCGCTGTTCCTCGGCGCGCAGGACACCACCAATCTCCTCACCCGCGCCTCGGCCGACGTGCCCGACATCGTCAAGGAGGTGCTGCGTGCGCTGCCGCTGCAGCGCGTCTCCGAGGTGTTGCGCCGCCTGGTCAGTGAGGGCGTCTCGATCCGCAACCTGCGCGACATCCTCGAGGCACTGGCGGAGATCGCGCAGCGCGACAAGGACGTGCATGCCCTCACCGAATTCACCCGCGTCGCGTTGCGCCGCCAGGTCAGCCACATGGTGGCCCCGCAAGGCCGCCTGGGCGCGCTGATGCTGCAGCCGCAGCTCGAGGAGATGCTGCGCCAGTCGGTGCGCGTCAACGGCGGTGCGTCGCAGCTGGCGCTCGACCCCGAGGCTGCGCGGCGCATCTGCGACGCCATCGTCGGCTCAATCATGCGCCACAAGCCGGCCGCGCTGGTCACGGCCATCGACGTGCGCTGGCACGTGCGCAAACTGATCGAGCCCGAGTGCTTCGACACGCCGGTGCTGTCGTACCACGAGCTGATGCCCTCGCTGCAGCTCGACGTGCTCGACCGCGTACCGGTGCCCGGCGCGCCGTTGCTGGCCGCCAACTGTGTTCTTTGTCCCGGGGTGCCGTCTTGGCAGCCCGACTCACCGTCCCTCGAGGCGGCGGGGCGCCCGCCCCTACGTAGCAGGCGGGCGCTTGGATGCAAAGAACTTGAACCCGGCGGTTGGGGGCGGCAACACATCAGTAGTCCCCCCAACTAGGAGTCACCGCATGGCTGGCATCGCTCGCACCCAGTG
>JBIODO010000135.1:0-9748 GCA_044445225.1 Burkholderiales bacterium | reverse complement strand
GGCCTGTGGCAGCCGCCGGCGCAGCTGCGCGTGGAGCATGCGCTGCACTGCGGCGCCGAGATCACGCCGCACTACGACTCGATGATCGCCAAGATCGTGAGCCACGGCGCCACGCGCGACGAGGCCCGCCGCAAGTTGATCGCGGGCCTGGCCGACACTGCGGCGCTGGGCGTCAAGACCAACCAGGCGTTCCTGGCGCGCTGCCTTGCGCACCCGGTGTTCGCGGCCGGCGACGCCTCCACCGCGTTCATCGAGCAGCACGCCGCTGCGCTGCTGCGCCGCGACGAGGCGGCCGATCGGCGCGCCAGTGCGCTGGCCGCGGTGCTGCTGCTCGAGACGTCGCCGGGCGCCCGGCGCGATGCGGGCGCTGCGCTGTCGCATGCGCTGCCGATCGCGTTGCGCTGCGAGATCGACGGCCGCGCGCAGACGGCCACGTTGACGCGGCGAGGCGCATCTGGCCATGAGGTGCTGCTGGGAGCGCAGCGCACCCTCATCGACGTGATCGAGCTCGCCGCGCCACGCGTGCGATTCGTCTGCGAGGGCGTGATGGAAAGCGCCACCTGGCTGCGCGATGACGAGCACTTGTGGCTGGCGCATCGCGGCGTGTCGTTCGAGATCGTCGACACCACGCGTGCGCCGAGCGCACGGCACGCCGGCGCGGGGGGCGACGGCCTGTTGCGCGCGTCGATGAACGGCCGCGTCGTCGCGGTGGCGGTGGCGCTGGGGCAACGCGTTGCCGCGGGAGATCCGGTATTGACCCTGGAGGCGATGAAGATGGAGCACGTGCACGCGGCGCCGATCGCGGGCACCGTGAAGGCGCTGCACGTCGTTGCCGGCGATCAGGTCGCCGCCCATCGCGTGCTGGCCGAGATCGACCACGCAGCGCTTCAACCTGCCGCGGGTGCGGGCGCCGCGACCGCATGAACCGTCTGGCCACAACCCAAGGAGACCGCCCGATGAGCGACACCGCCGCCGCCGTGCTGCACGACAAGCGTGGCCACGCGTTCTGGATCACGATCAACCGGCCGGACAAGCGCAATGCGATCAACGCCGAGGTGATCGCTGGCATCCGCGCAGGCTATCGCGCCGCACATGCCGATGCCGACGTGCGCGTGGTCGTGCTCACGGGCGCCGGCGACAAGGCCTTTTGCGCCGGCGCGGATCTGCAGCCGGGCAAGGGCTTTGCGTTCGACCCCGCGAAACCCAATCTCGACTACGCCGACCTGATGCGCGACGCGCACAACGCCACCCTGCCCAGCATCGCGCGCATCAACGGCGTGTGCATGGCCGGCGGCATGGGCTTGCTGTGCATGACCGACATGGCGGTGGCCGCCGACCATGTGCAGTTCGGGCTGCCCGAAGTGAAGGTCGGCGTGTTCCCGATGCAGGTGATGAGCCTGCTGCAGCAGATCGCGCCGCGCCGCCGCGTGCGCGAATGGGCGCTCAGCGGTGAGCCTTTCGATGCGGCGCAGGCGCTGCAGGCCGGCCTCGTGAACCACGTGGTGCCTGCGGCCGAGCTCGATGCCAAGGTCGATTGGCTGGTCGGCCGCATCGTCGACAAGTCTCCCACCGCGATCCGGCGCGGCAAGTACGCGATGCGCGCGATCGAGGCGATGACGTTCGACCAGGCGATCGCCACCACCGAGAGCCAGATCGCGTTGCTGGCATTGACCGACGACGCGCGGGAAGGACTGGCATCGTTCAACGAGAAGCGCAAGCCGCAGTGGACCGGGCGCTGAAGCGGCGCCGAGTTGCGGTCGATCCAGCGCCCCGGGAGCTCACAGCCGCGCTGCCAACGACGCCGGCACGGCCACCGGCATGTCGAGCAGCATCTGCGCCATGCCCTTGCCCAGCGGATCAAAGCGCGCCGAGGCCGGGCCGCCGCCGGCCAGTGCGTCGTGCAGCATGAAGTTCATCGCATCGATCCCCGGCAACGCAAAACGCTCGACGCGGCCCTTCACCAGGTGCGCGAAGTGGCGCTGCACCGCATCGGGGGTGACGCGCTGCCAAAGCAGCGGCAGCCACTCGGGCCGCCGCGCGATGAGGCCGATGTTGGAGATGTTGCCCTTGTCGCCGCTGCGACCGAAGGCCAGCTTGACGAGCGGCACCTCGATCAGCACTTCGCCGGGCGGATCGACCCAGGCCGCAGGCTCGCGGGCCGGCGCGGGCGCGAGCGGCGCGGCCTCGCCGGCCGGCACATTGACCACCACGCGCTCTGGCCCGATCGACACCGTCGCAGGCGCGCGGGCCTTGTCGAGCAGGAACGAGAACGGCTTGATCAACGGCGACGGCGATGGGCGTCCACCGCCCGAGGCCATCGTGGTGCCGGGCGACCACGACGTGCCCGCCGGTGCGATCTCGCGCGCGAACATCTCCAGGGCCTGTCTCGACGGGTGATCGACCACCACGCGCACCATCGCTTCGCGGGTGGTGCGCGTGCGCGAATGCGGCCCGTACAGCGACTCGGCGCCGAACAGCTCGATGTGCACCGAGGTGTAGTCCGGCAGGCCCATTTGCTTCAGGATGCCGCGCGTGCGCTCGACGATGGCCTCGCCGGTGCGCTGCGCCTTGGCCGCCGCGTCGATGCCGACGATGGCCATCATGCCGGCGCAGCGATAGCCGTCGAGCTGCGTGGCCGACACCTTGTAGGTGGCCGTCGGCGCGCGGCCGCGCGCGCCGCTGACGCGCACGTGATCGTCATCGATCTGCTCGATGCGCACGTGGCGGAAATCGCAACTCACGTCGGGCAGCAGATACGCCGCGGGGTCGCCGATCTCGTACAGCAGCTGTTCGGCCACGCATGCACGATGCACGATGCCGCCGGTGCCCGGTGCCTTGCTCAGAACGAAGCAGCCGTCGTCGGCGCAGTCGACGACGGGATAGCCGATGTGCGCCCAGTCGGGCACCTGCTGCCAATCGGTGAACAGGCCTCCGGTGGCCTGGCATCCGCACTCGATGACGTGGCCGGCCAGGCTGCCGCCGGCCAGCCGGTCGTAGTCGGCGGGCGACCAGCCGAACTCATGGATTAGTGCACCGAGCGTCACCGCGCTGTCGACGCAGCGGCCGGTGATGACGATGTCGGCGCCGGCCGCCAGCGCTGCCGCGATCGGCAGTGCACCGAAGTACGCGTTGGCGCTCAGTACCTGGGTGGGCAGCGCTTCGCCGGTATACATGTCGCGCGTGCCGGCGTCGCGCAGGACCGGCATCAGCGCGCTGACGTCGTCGCCCTCGACCACCGCGATGCGCGGCGCCACGCCCATCGTGGCAGCCAGCGCGGCCAGCGCGTCGGCACAGCCGCGCGGGTTGATGCCGCCGGCGTTGGCGATCACCTTGATGCCGCGGCGCATCACCTCGGGCAGCACCCGCTTCATCGCGCTGTCGACGAAATCGGTGGCGTAGCCGAGCTCGGGCTTCTTGGCGCGCGCCGCGGCCAGGATCGACATCGTCGTCTCGGCCAGGTAGTCGAACACCAGGTAGTCGATCAGCCCCGAGTGCACGAGCTGCGGCGCGCCGACCATGCTGTCGCCCCAGAAGCCCGATGCGCCGCCGACGCGCACCGGCGCATCGCCACGGCGACGGCGGGTGTGCGCGGATGTGCGCGAAGTGTCTGGCATGGCAGCTCCTGTGCGCCGCAGCGGGCCGCTACAGGCCGGCAGCCTGCAGCGTGCGGGTAAACCGCTCGGCGCTCTGAAAGCCGATCACGCGCAGGCCATCGAGCTCGCGCCCGTGCGCGTCGAAGAAGATCGTGCCCGGGGGTCCGAAGAGATGAAACCGCTTGAGCAGCTCGCGGTCGTCGCGGTTGTTGGCGGTGACGTCGGCCTTCAGCAGCAACGCGTTGGACATCATCCTGGCCACCGCCGGATCGCTGAACGTGAAGCGCTCCATCTCCTTGCACGAGACGCACCAGTCGGCATAGAAGTCGAGCATCACCGGACGATCGGACGATCGCAGCAGGCCGTCGAGCTCGGCGCTGCTGCGCACCGGCTGGAAACGCACGGTATCGCTGCCCACACCGGCCGCGGCGCCACGCGTCATATGCGACAGCGGCTGCAGCGGGTCGCTGCCGCCCGAGCCGGCGCCAACGATCTGCATCGAGCCGAAGATCAGCGCGACCACGCCCAGCGCCTGCTTGAGCCACGTGCGCGGTGCGGCTGCATGAGAGCTGTGGTGCTGCGCATCGAACGGCCGCAGCATGAAGCCCGCCGTCAGCAGCAAGAGACCCCACGCGCCGAGCGCGGCCGGCGCGGGCAGCACCGGCTGCACGATCCAGATCGCCACCGCGAACAACAGCACGCCGAACGCGCGCTTGACCGCTGTCATCCACGCCCCCGACTTGGGCAGCCACTCGCCGGCCGAGCCGCCCACCACCATCAGCGGCACGCTCATGCCCGCGGCCAGCGAAAACAACGCGGTGCCGCCGAGCGCCACGTCGCGCGTCTGGCTGATGAACACCAGCGCGCCGGCCAGCGGTGCGCTGACGCAAGGGCTGACGATCAGCGCCGACACCGCGCCCATCGCGAACACGCCGGCCGCCTGGCCGGCGGGCAGGCGCTTCGAGTGCGCAGTCATGCGGGTGGCCAATGCGGCGGGCAGGCGCAGCTCGTAGACGTCGAACATCGACAGCGCGAACGCGGCCAGCGCCAGCGCGAACAGTGCCAGCACCGGTGGCGATTGCAGCCGCGCGGCCAACCCCTCACCCATCAGACCGGCGGCGATGCCGAGCCCCGCATACACCAGCGCCATGCCCAGCGAATAGCATGCTGCGAGCGCAAACGCGCGAGCGCGCGACGGCGGTGCGGCACTGCCGGCGATGATCGACGACAGGATCGGCACCATCGGCAGCACGCATGGCGTGAACGACAACGCCACGCCCATCACGAAGAATGCGCCCACCACGAGCCAGAAGCGGCCGCTCTTCAACACACCCTCGACAGCGCTGCCGTCGAACCAGGCGCCGGCGCCGGTTGCACCGCTGGTGGCCGCGCCGGCCGCGGGCAGCGCCAGCGCACCGGCATCCGCTGCCACGAGCTGCACTCGCGCGCTGCCGTCGCCGCCGAAGGCGGCCAGGCTGACTCTGGCGCTACTCGTCATCGGCGGGTAGCACAGGCCCGCGTCGGCGCAGCCTTGCGACACCACGTTCAACACGAAGCTGGCCGGTGCCTTGTCCACCGGCACGTCGACACGCAGCTCGCCGCGATAGGTTTCAACGTTCTTCTGGAACGTCTCGTCGAACTTCACCTTGCCCGCCGGCAGCGTCACCGCACCCAGCGCGGCCTCGGGCGCCGCGACGCTCAAGCGGTCGCGGTACATGTAGTAGCCCGGCGTGATCTGGAAACGCACCTCGACGTGTCGCTCGTCGGCGGCACGCGCCGAGAACTGGAACGCCTTCTCGGGCTCCAGGAACTGCTCCTCGGCCGCGGCTGCGACGCCGGCCCACAGCGCAGTCACCAACGCGAGAGCAGCCAGCAGCAACCAGGCCGGCAGGCGTTGCGCAACGAAGGTGAAGCGCGGTGTCATCGGCTGCTTAGGCGCACGGGCTCGGTGCAGGTTCCATCGCCGTCATTGTGGCGCAGGCACAAAAGCATGAAAGGCCGGGGGCCGGCCTTTCATGAACTCTGGCGCAGGGCTCGGTCGCCCGGTCAATCGACCTTGCCGGCCGCCTCGGCCTTGGCCGCATCGGCCGCCACCGGCTCGGGCCTGTCGACCAGCTCGACGAAGGCCATCGGTGCCGCATCGCCGGCACGAAACCCCATCTTCAGGATGCGGGTGTAGCCGCC
The DNA here is from genome assembly GCA_044445225.1 of Burkholderiales bacterium. GTDB lineage: Bacteria > Pseudomonadota > Gammaproteobacteria > Burkholderiales > Burkholderiaceae_C > JAEUPI01. The sequence continues at coordinate 3,971 of JBIODO010000135.1, read as the reverse complement.
GGGGCGCTTGTCGTAGCGGGGCCCGAGCTCGGCGAACAGCTTGACCACCGCGTCGCGATCGCGCAGCCGCGAGAAGGCCAGGCGCTTGTTGGCCAGGCTCGGCGCCTTGCCCAGGGTGATCAGCGGCTCGACCACGCGGCGCAGCTCCTTGGCCTTTGGCAAGGTGGTCTTGATCGCTTCATGCGTGAGCAACGACACGCACATGTTGCGCAGCATCGCCAGGCGATGCTCGCTGGTGCGGTTGAGTTTGCGTAGTCCGTGACGATGGCGCATGGCACTTTCCTTTTTGATGTGTGGCCTCGGCCGGATCAGGTACCGAGGTTTGCAAGCCGGCCCTTCTTGGAGGGCCTTGGATTGATGGCTTGTCGGTTCTTGCTTATCGCTTGTCGAGGCCTTGCGGCGGCCAGTTCTCCAGGCGGGCGCCCAGAGTCAGGCCGCGCGAGGCCAGCACTTCCTTGATTTCGTTCAGGCTCTTGCGGCCGAGGTTGGGCGTCTTCAGCAGCTCGGTCTCGGTGCGCTGGATCAGGTCGCCGATGTAGTAAATGTTCTCGGCCTTCAGGCAGTTGGCAGAGCGCACCGTGAGCTCGAGCTCGTCGACCGGGCGCAGCAGGATCGGATCGAACTGCGTCTGCCGGCTGGCGGGCTGATCGATCATGTCCTTGATGTCGCTGCCCTCGAGCCCGGTGAACACCGCCAGCTGCTCGACCAGGATCTTGGCCGACGCGCGGATCGCTTCTTCGGGGCTGATGGCGCCGTTGGTCTCGATCTCCATCACCAGCTTGTCGAGGTCGGTGCGCTGCTCGACGCGCGCGTTTTCCACCGCGTAGCTGACGCGCTTGACCGGCGAGAACGACGCATCGAGCACGATGCGGCCGATGCTCTTGGTGGGCTCGTCGCCGAAACGGCGCAGGTTGCCCGGCACATAGCCGCGGCCCTTCTCGACCTTGATCTGCATGTCGAGCTTGCCGCCCTGGGCCAGGTGCGCGATCACGTGATCGGGGTTGATGATCTCGACGTCGTGCGGCGTCTGGATGTCGCCGGCAGTGACGGGGCCTTCGCCCTCTTTGCGCAGCACCAGCGTCACTTCGTCGCGGTTGTGCAGGCGGAATACCACGCCCTTGAGGTTGAGCATGATGTTGACCACGTCTTCGGCCACGCCATCGACGGTGCTGTACTCGTGCAGCACGCCGGCAATGGTGACTTCGGTCGGCGCATAACCCACCATCGACGACAGCAGCACTCGGCGCAGCGCGTTGCCCAGCGTGTGGCCATAGCCGCGCTCGAACGGTTCGAGCGTGACCTTGGCGCGATGGCCGCCCAGCGGCTCGACGTTGATGGACTTGGGTTTTAGTAGATTGGTTTGCATGGAGTCCTTTGTTCCTCTCAATACCCTCGGCTCGTTACACCGATAAGGCTGACGGACCATGCCGGGCTGGATGGGTGACGCCCCGGCCCGGCAAGCGGGGTGTCACCGAAAAGCGTTGGTGGCCGGCTGGCCGCCAACCCGCGATCGTTGTTGGCGTTACCGCGAATACAGTTCCACGATCAGCGCTTCTTTGATGTCGGCGCCGAACTGGTCGCGGTCGGGCAGTTGCTTGAACACGCCCTCGAACTTGGTGGCATCCACCTGCACCCAGGCCGGCAGGCCCACCGACTCGGCCAGCTTCAGCGCGTCTTGCACACGCAGCTGCTTCTTGGCCTTGTCGCGCAAAGTGACCTTGTCGCCGGTCTTGACCTGGTACGACGAGATGTTGACCACCTTCTCGTTGACCATCACGGCCTGGTGCGACACCAGCTGGCGCGCCTCGGCGCGCGTGGAGCCGAAGCCCATGCGGTAGACCACGTTGTCCAGCCGCGACTCCAGGATCGCCAGCAGGTTGGAGCCGGTGTTGCCCTTGCGGCGCTCGGCCTCGGCGAAGTAGCGGCGAAACTGCCGCTCCAGCACGCCGTACATGCGCTTGACCTTCTGCTTTTCGCGCAGCTGCAGACCGAAGTCGGAGGTGCGCGAGCCCGAGGTCCGGCCATGCTGGCCGGGCTTGCTGTCGAACTTGGCCTTGTCGCTGATCGCGCGGCGTGCGCTCTTCAGGTAAAGGTCGGTGCCTTCGCGGCGGGAGAGTTTGGCCTTGGGGCCGAGATAACGTGCCACTTGATTTCCTTCAATGTCTATCTGACGCGAGCCCGGTGCTTTTCAAGCGTCCGGTCCGCGCGAGTCTGGCGAGTGTTGTGGGTATGCGCTCAGACAGTGGGCTTGATCGCGCTGCTTGTCAGCGCGGTCAGATGCGCCGCCTCTTCTGAGGCCGGCAACCGTTGTGCGGGATCGGCGTCACGTCGCTGATCGAGTTGATGCGGATGCCCAGCGACGCCAGCGCGCGCACCGACGACTCGCGCCCCGGGCCCGGGCCCTTGATGCGCACGTCGAGATTCTTGATGCCTTGCTCCTGCGCGGCGCGGCCCGCGGTCTCGGCAGCCACCTGCGCCGCAAACGGCGTGCTCTTGCGCGAGCCCTTGAAGCCCTGGCCACCCGAGGAGGCCCAGGCCAAAGCGCTGCCCTGGCGATCGGTGATCGTGATGATGGTGTTGTTGAACGACGCATGCACGTGCGCGACGCCGTCCGCCACGTTCTTGCGGACTTTCTTGCTGACGCGGCGCGATGCCGTATTGACTGGGGGCTTGGCCATTGTTCAGTGCCTCGAATGCTCTTGCAGGATCAGGACTTCTTGAGCGCCGCAGCGCCCTTCTTCGGGCCCTTGCGCGTGCGCGCGTTGGTGCGCGTGCGTTGGCCGCGCACCGGCAGGCCGCGGCGATGCCGCATGCCGCGGTAGGTGCCCAGGTCCATCAGGCGCTTGATGTTGATCGAGATCTCGCGACGCAGGTCGCCCTCGATCGTCAGGCGCGCGATCTCTTCGCGAATGCGCTCGAGCTCCTGGTCGGTGAGGTCTTTGATCTTCTTGGAATACGCGACGCCCACCGTGTCGCAGATCTTCTGCGCGGTAGGGCGGCCGATGCCGTAGATCGAGGTGAGCCCGATCTCGGCGTGCTTGTGCACGGGAATGTTGATGCCGGCGATGCGTGCCATGGTGGTCCTTCAATCAGCCTTGACGTTGCTTGTGGCGCGGGTCGGTGCAGATCACGCGCACGACGCCCTTGCGCCGGATGATCTTGCAGTTGCGGCACATCTTCTTCACCGATGCTGCGACTTTCATGCTTGGCTCTCCATCTCACTCACTTGGCGCGGAACACGATGCGCGCGCGCGTCAAATCGTAGGGCGTCAACTCCACGGTCACCTTGTCTCCCGGCAGGATGCGGATGTAGTGCATGCGCATCTTTCCGGAGATGTGGCCCAGCACGACGTGCCCGTTTTCCAACTTCACTCGGAACGTGGCGTTGGGCAGGTTCTCGAGGATCTCGCCCTGCATCTGGATGACGTCGTCTTTGGACATGGGTGTTCGTGTCGTGGCCCTTCTTGTGTCAGCTGGTTTTGAAGTTCGCCTTCTTCAACAGCGACTCGTACTGCTGGCTCATCACATAACTTTGCACCTGGGCCCAGAAGTCCATCGTGACCACCACGATGATCAGCAGCGACGTGCCGCCGAAATAGAAGGGCACGTTGTACTTGAGCACCAGAAACTCGGGCAGCAAGCACACTGCGGTGATGTAGATCGCTCCGGCCAGCGTCAGGCGCGACAGGATGCGGTCGATGTGCTTGGCGGTCTGCTCGCCGGGGCGGATGCCCGGAATGAAGGCGCCGCTCTTTTTCAGGTTGTCGGCCGTCTCGCGGCTGTTGAACACGAGCGCCGTGTAGAAGAAGCAAAAGAAGATGATCATGCCGGCATACAGCAGCACGTAGATCGGCTGGCCTGGAGACAACGCCTGCGAGATGTCCTTCAGCCAGCGCAGCCCTTCGCCGGTGGCGAACCAGCCGACGATGGTTGCCGGCAGCAGGATGATCGACGAGGCGAAGATCGGCGGG
>JBIODO010000134.1:0-9754 GCA_044445225.1 Burkholderiales bacterium | reverse complement strand
GTCGTCGGCGATGAACACCCTGATGGTCATGTCAGGCTTCCGGGTTGCCGATCGGAATAGACACCACGACGCGCGTGCCCGAGCCAAGAACGCCGCTGAGGTAGACGCTGCCGCCGAGCCGCCGAGCACGCTCGCGCATGCCCAGCAGACCCAGCGAGGCCTTGCCGTCGACGGGTTCATGAGGGATGCCCACGCCGTTGTCGCTGACCTTCAGGACGATGCAGTCGCCCGCGGTGGTCAGCTCGACATCGAGTCGAGTGGCCTGGGCGTGGCGGGCGACGTTGGTGAGCAGCTCCTGGAAAATCCGGAACATCGTGGTTGACAGGTCCTTGTCGAAGCTCGCCGATTCCGGCAGCAGCGCGCAGTTGCAGCGTACCCCGGTGCGCTTCTGGAACTCGGTGGTCTGCCAGGCGATTGCGGCGACCAAGCCCATGTCGTCGAGCACCTCGGGGCGAAGGCCGGTGGAGATCCTGCGCACCGTGTGGACGGCGTCGTCGATGGTCTGGCACATCGCCTCGGTCTTGTCGAGCAGCATGGGTTGCTGCAGGTGCCGCGACAGCCAGACGACGTCCATCTTCAGCGCGGTGAGAACCTGGCCCAGCTCGTCATGAATCTCGCGCGCAATATGGGCACGTTCCTGCTCGCGCACGGTGATGACGTGGGTCGCCAGAGCGCGCAGACGCTCCTCGGACTCGCGCACTTGCCGTTCGGCCTGGCGGCGCTCGGCGATCTCGCGGCTGAGATCGGCGTTCTTGCGGTGCAGGTCGACGAAGACCGACACCTTGGATAGCAGCACCTCGGGCACCAGCGGCTTGACCAGGTAGTCCACCGCGCCGACCTGGTAGCCGCGAAAGACCGAGCCCAGTTCGTCCGCCGCGGCCGTCAGGAAGATGATCGGCGTGAGCCGCGTGCGCTCGCCCGCGTGCAGCAGGCGAGCGGTCTCGAAGCCGTCGATGCCGGGCAGGCGCACGTCCAGCAGGATCAGCGCCAGCTCGTACTCGAGCGCGCAGCGCAGTGCTTCTTCGCCGGACCGGGCGAGCACGAGATGATGGCCGAGGTCCTCGAGCAGCGCGCTCAGCGCGAGCAGGTTCTTGGGCTCGTCATCGACGAGGAGAATGTCGGCTCGAACCGCCGTGTCCATCTGCGGCCCCTTCCGGCCCGGTGATGCCACATCGTATCGAACGCGTCTCCCGAGTGGAACTCACATTTGTGCGAGACGTGGCCATGGCCGGTAGCGGCGTGCCATGGGTCGTGCGTGGGCTCATTCGACGAGGGGGCGCAACGCGGCCCGCCAAGCCAGTTCAGCGGGCGCTGCGCGCTCGCGCCGGGGCGGATCCGTGACGACGGGGTACGAGTCCGGATCCTCGACAGGATTCGCCTCGCACGTGCCAACTGGGTGAATCCCCGGCTGGGTATCGGCCCAGATTTCGTTGAGCGGCCGGCTGCAGCGGACTTTCCCATTCGGACGGATCATGATCGGGACCGGCAGCCCTGCGCCTTGGTGTCGTCGTCGTGTGTCGCCGGATCGCCTTCCAACACCAGAGTCGCACCGTGCATGAAACCCTCCGTCGCCGAGAGACTTGACTCATGCTATGCAGGCGACGCATCGTCTGCCATCGGGCGATCTGGATTCGCACGTCACCGTGTGACGGCGCTGCGTCGACGATTCGATGACAAGGCTGTCGCTGTCGCTCTACAGGGCGGCGTCACACCACTGCTGTTCACTGTCTGCAGTGCTCGCTGGTCAGGCGGTTCAAGCTGTCCACCTCCGAAGCGGCCCAGCCGCCGCACGCCGTCGGCGCGCGGCAATCACGCGACGAGCCCTATGAATCCCCGAGAGCGGCGCTCGCGGGGGCGGCGGCATTTCGAGCCTGCCAGAAGAACGCCGTCATCTGCCAGACGATGAAGATGCCGATCAGGCCGAGCAAGGTGCCGCTGATGGGGCGGGTGAAGAAGGCGCCGAATTGCCCGCGACTCAACAGCAGTGCCCGGCGAAAGTTCTCTTCCAGCATGGGGCCGAGGATGAAGCCCAGCATCAGCGGGGCGGCATCCAGTTCCAGCCGCATGAACACATAGCCAATGAAGCCGAACACGGCGGTGATGAAGATGTCGTCCAGGTTGTTGTTGACGCTGAACGTGCCGATGCAGCAGAAAAAGAGAATCGATGGGAACAGCACGCTGTAAGGGATCTTGAACACCGACAGCCAGTAGCGCACCAGCGGCACGTTGAGAACGAGCAGGAAGCAGTTGCCCACCCACATGCTGGCCACCAGACCCCAGAACAAATCGGGGTGGCCTGCGATCATGTTGGGCCCAGGCTGGATGCCCTTGATGATGAACGCGGCCATCATCAGCGCCATGACCGCGTTCTCGGGAATGCCGATGCTCATCAGCGGGATGAAACTCGTGCGCGCAGCCGCTTCGTCGGCGGCCGCTTGACCTGCCACGCCCTCGATGGCGCCGGAACCGATCTCGTGCTTGTATTTGCTGAAGCGCTTGTCGACGGCGTAGGCGGCAAACTGGGCGATCACCGGGCCGCCGCCGGGCAGGATGCCCAGGAAAGAGCCGATCGCGCTGCCGCGCAGAGCGCTCGGGATGATGCGCTTGAATTCGGCCCAGGTCGGAATCAGATGGATCTTGCCGGTGAAGGGGGTGCGCTCGTCGCGGTTGTCGAGGTTCTTCGTGATCTCGGCAATGCCAAAGCATCCCAGTGCGATGCTCACCAGGCCAACGCCCTCGGCCAGGAAGGGCAGGTCCATCGTGAAGCGCTGCACGCCGCTGTTGACGTCGGTTCCGATCTGCCCGAGCAGCACGCCGATCAGGCACATGGCCATGCCATTGAGCAGGCTGCCGGTGGTGACGAAGCTCACGCACACGAATCCCACCAGCATGAGAGCGCAGTAGTCGGCAGGCCCGAACAGGAAGGCCACCTCGCCGAGCGTCGGGGCCAGAAAGGAGAGCACCACGATGGCGACGGTGCCGCCAATGAAGCTGGAGACGCCCGCCGTGAACAGGGCCAGTCCCGTCTTGCCCTTGAGCGTCATCTGATAGCCGTCGATGCACGCCACGATGCTGCTGGCGTGCGGAATCTTCATCGTGATGGCGCTCACGCTGTCGCCGTATTGAGCGCCGTAGTAGATGCCCGCCAGCATGATGAGCGCACCGCCGGTGGGGATTGAATAGGTCAGGGGCAGCAAGATGCTGATGGTGGCCAGGGGTCCGAGCCCAGGCAACAGACCCACGAGGGTGCCCACCGTGCAACCGATGGCGCAAAACATAAGGTTCTGCAAAGTCAGTGCGTGCTCGAAGCCGAACGCAAGGTTGTGCAGAACGTCCATCAGTACAGGGGCAGGTTGAAGCCGAGCAGTTTTTGAAACGCGAAGGCCACTGCGATCAGGCCGGCCGAGATCTTGAGGTTGCGTGCCACCGAATACGACGCCGCACCGGCAAACGAGGCGCAAAACACCATGGCCGCAATGCCCGCGACCATGTTGAGGTGCTCGGAGATCACCGCAAATCCGCACAGGCTCAGCAGAATGAGGGCGATGTTCTTCAGATTGAAGCTCAGGTGCACCCGCTCGACGAAACGCGAACGCACCACGCTGACCAGGCCGATCAGGAACAGCAGCGAACTCACCAACAACGGAAACAGGCCCGCACCCGCGCGACTGAACTGGCCGATCGAGTAACGCAGCGACCCCAGGCCAAAGACCAGGGCAATCGCCATGATGAACAGGCCTCTGACAAGGTTGCGGTCGTTCATGTGGGTCCGGCGGTGCCGGTCTGATGACGAGGCAGTCTGACGACCGAAACTGAAGAACGCCTGAACGGTAGCCTGGATCGAGAGAGGAGGGCCGGGCCTCGTTGGTGATAAATCAACGCTTGCACACTGCGCTCGCCGCGGGCGGCTGCCACGCGGTGGCGCGCGCATCGGTGAGCGTGGCGAGGAACGCAATCAGGTCGGCGCGTTCGCCATCGTTCAGGTGCAGCGGCTCGAGGATGCGCTCGCCGTCGGCGTGCAGTCGCTCGAGGTTGAGTTCCGAGTAGTGGTTGATCACGTCGGCCAGCGTGGCGAGCTGACCGTCGTGCATGTAGGGCGCCGTGAGCGCCACGTTGCGCAGGCCGGGCACCTTGAACTCGCCGAAGTTGCGGTGCTGCGCCTGCACGTGGCGGGTCTTGATGGAGGCCGCCGCGTCCGGCGCATCGCTCCAACGCGACAACAGGTTGTACGCGTTGGCTTGCAGCGCAGCGATGCCGCCATGGCGCCCTGGGTCGACGACGCCAGGCCGCATGAAGAAGGGCAACCCGGTGTCACCGAACTCACCGTTGCTGAACAGCGGCCCGACGTGGCACAGGTGGCAGCGCCCGCGGCCGACGAACAAGCGCGCGCCGCGCTGCGCCGGCAGCGGATAGTGGGCAGCGGCGCCGCGGTCGCCGCGCGCCAGTGCGTCACGAAAGTCGTCGAACGCGGTGCGGCCCGACTGCAGCGTGCCGACGAAGGCGCCGATCGCCTTGGCCGCATTCACCAGCACCGCTTCGGTGTCGCCGCCCGGCGGCTCGCCGAACGCTTGCGCATAGCGGCAGGCCAGCTCGCGGTCGCCGGCGATCGTGGCACGCACGTGCGCCGAGTTGGCGGCCATTTCGCGCGCGTCGACGATCGGCCGGATCGCCTGCGACCACAGGCTGTCGGCAGCGCCGTCCCAGCCGTACCAGCGCTCGTGCACCGCGTTCCACAGCGACGGCGTGTTGCGATCGAGCCGCTCGCGGCCCAGGCCGCGCGCGCGGCCATCGGCGAAGGCCAGCTCGGGACGGTGGCAACTGGCGCACGACAGCGTGCCATCGATCGACAAGCGTGCGTCGAAGAACAGGCGTTCGCCGAGCGCGATGGCCACGGGCCGGCCGGCTTGGGCGTTGCCCGCGTCGAGCGGTTGCTGCGGCGGCCATGGGCCGTGGCGCACGATGCGGGCGACCTCGTCGTCGCTGAAGTCAAGCGGCACCGCGTTCGTCGCAGCGGCGTGCGACAACGCCGCCCACGCCGCGGCGGCTGCCGCCAGCGCCACGCGCAAGGTGCGGGTCACTGCACCTCGAGTTCGCGCGTCAGCCGCAGCGTGCGGCCTTCGAGCGGCAGATCGAAGATCACGCGCCAGCGGCCGGGCATGTGAAACATCAGGCCTTCGGCACGATAGACGCCCGGGCTCAACGTCGAGACGGTGGCGCGGTAGTTCATGCCATGGCGGTGCGCCGGCATGTCGGCATCGACCTGGATCGAGGCGTTGCGGCGCAGAGGCGTTGCGGCGCAGACGACGAAGTCGAGGTTGAAGTGCTGGCCCACCGGCACCGGTGTCGGCCGCGGCACGAAGGCAATGCGCGCGCCATCGGCTGAGGCGATCCATGGCTGGGGCGTCTGCAGCGCCGCGCCGCAGTCGTCGTCGCCGGCGCACGCGGGCAGCGCCGTCATCAGTGCCAACCCCAGCAACGCGGCGCGGCTCACGCCTTCTTCTGCCAGGCGCCGCGCAGCAGGCCCTCGGCATTGCGCCACGCGATGCGCTCGGCCAACGGCAGCGGCAGGTCGGCCAGCCAGCCGCGCGAATAGTCGGCATGCGGCACGATGTAGTGCCAGCGCTCCGGCGTGAAGGTGTCGGTGCCGACCATGAAGCGATCGGGGAACTCGGTGAACGCTTCGCGCCACGCGGCATCGACGACGTTGTTCGAGGCCTGGTCGGTGCGGTAGGCGAGGTCGCACCACAGTTGCGGATGCTTGCGCAGCATGTCGCGCACCGCGGCCGGCCGCTCGAACCCGGAGTGCGCCCACAGGATGCGCGCCTGCGGCCAGCTCTTGAACAGGCGCTCGATCGCGTCGACGTCGCTGTGCGCGTGCAGCAGCAGGTCGCGTTCGCGCGCCAGCGCGACCATGCGCTGCGGCACGGCCAGGTCGGCGTCCGCGCCGTAGAGGTGGAACTCGCCGATGCCGGCGTAGCGGTACTTGGCCAGCCGCTGCTCGAGGTAGCGCACGATGTCGTTCTCGCGCACCCAGCCGCTGACGTCGGCACGCGTGCGGTAGGGCCTCAACTCCGGCACGATCAGGTCGGGCGCTTCGGCGAGCAGCTTTTGCGTGCCGTCGTCGTCCGACGACGACACGAACACGCCCTTGAGCCCGGCCTGGCGCAGGATCTGCACCGCCTGCTTGGGCGGCACCAGCTCCACCGCGTCGTGGCTGTAGTGCACATGGGCGTCGAAGATCGGCAGCCGCTGCTGGCTGCGTGCACTCGACCATGCGGTCAGCGCCAGTGCTGCACCCCCTTGCAGCAAGGTGCGGCGCCGCACTGCAGCCGGGCCGTTCATGCGACGTTCATGTGATCTTGATGCCCAGGTTCGGCAGGCCGTCGATGTGGCAGTCGATGACGTCGCCGCGCACCACCGGGCCCACGTTCTCGGGCGTGCCCGAATAGATGATGTCGCCGGCCATCAGCTCGAACGCCTGACTGAGATTGCTGATCTGCTCGGCGACGTTCCAGATCATCTGGTTGAGGTTGGCGTTCTGCTTGGTGGCGCCGTTGACCTTGAGCCAGATCGCGCCCTTGTCGAAGTGGCCGATGCTCGAGGCCGGGTGCAGCGGCCCCAGCACCGCCGAGCGGTCGAAGCTCTTGCCGATCTCCCAGGGCTTTTTCTCGTCGCCCATCGCGCGCTGCAGGTCGCGGCGCGTCATGTCCAGGCCGATCGTATAGGCGTACACGCACTCGAGCGCCTGCGACGCCGGGATGCTGCGCCCGCCCTTGCCGAGCGCGGCGACCAGCTCGACCTCGTAGTGGTAATTCTTGGTCAGCGTCGGGTAGGGATGGTCGGCCACCGTGCCGGGCGCGACGTTCTGGATCGCGTCGGTGGGTTTTTGAAAGAAGAACGGCGGCTCGCGCGTCGGGTCGCTGCCCATCTCGCGTGCGTGCGCGGCGTAGTTGCGGCCGATGCAGTAGATGCGCCGCACCGGAAACTGCAGGTCGCTGCCGACGATCGGCACGTAGGTGTCGGCCACCACGAACGGCGTCTTGGGCGTCTGCGCGGCGGTGCCCGGCAGTGCGCAGCCGGCCAGCGCGCCCAGGCCGAGCGTGGCGGAGGTTTCGATCATCGAGCGGCGTTTCATCGCGGGTCTCCTTGTCTCAAAACAATGTCGCGTCCGGCATTAGGAATTGAAAACGCGACGGCTCGAGCGCATGCGCCTGCACGCCCTGCGCACGCAGCGCCTCGGGCAGCTGCGCACCCAGCCACAGTGCGGCGGCCAGCTGCGCTGCACCAGCGGCGCTCTGGATGCCGTAGCCGCCTTGCCCCGCGAGCCAGAACAGCCCCGTGCGCGTGGTGTCCCAGCCGATGACCATCTCGCCGTCGGGCGAGAAGCTGCGCAAGCCCGCCCAGCTGCGCGACGGGCGGCGGATGGTCAGCGTGGTGGCGGCCTCGATGGCGGCGATGCCGGTGGCGATGTCGATCTCTTCGGGCACCACGTCGTGCGCCGGCACGGGGTCGGCATTGGCGGGCGAGCCGAGCAGCTGGCCGGCATCGGGCTTGAAGTACCAGCGCTCCTCCACGTCGGCCACCGTTGGCCAGCTGCGCACGTCGACGCGCGGCGGCGGCAGGAACGTGAAGGCGCTGCGCCGCTTGGGCTGGATGTACAGCGGCAGCGCGCCGCAGCGTTTGGCCGTTTCGTCGGCCCAGGCGCCGGCGGCGTTGACCAGCGTGCGGCAACGCACCTGGCGGCCGTCGGCCAGCTCGACGCTCCATTGCCCAGCCGTGGCTGTGCCCTTTGCGAGTTCGGCCTCGCACCACAGCGTGCCGCCCTGATGCTTGAAGCCGCGCAGGTAGCCTTGATGCAATGCGTGCACGTCGATGTCCATCGCATCGGCCTCGAACACGCCGCCCAGCAACCCCGATTCGCGCAGCACCGGCACATGGTGCAGGCACTGAGCCGCAGTGAGGCGCTCGAATCCGTGGCCGCCGACCGACAGCTCGCGCGCCAGCGTGTCGAGCGCATGCTGCTGGTTGCCGCGGCCCACGTAGAGCGCACCGCGTGCGCTCAAGATCGGCACATCGGCAAATCCCGGCGGCGGCTGTTGATACCAGGCGCGGCTGGCGCGCGTGAGCGCGCGCACCTGCGGCGGGCCGTAGCTCTCCATGAACATCGCGGCGCTGCGCCCGGTGCTGTGCATGCCGGGCTGCGCTTCGCGCTCGAGCAGCAGCACGCGCGCGCGCGGCGCCAGCGTGTACGCGAGCGAGGCGCCGGCGATGCCCGCGCCGACGATTGCGGCGTCGAACTCGGCTTCGGGCATCGTCAAGGCGACCTCACAAGGCCAGGCCAACCATCAGCGCGCGCCGTTGGGCGCGCGCATCAGCGTGCTCTTGCCGAACAGGCTCTCGATCAAATCCACCGCCAGCTCGGCCGTCTTGTTGCGCACGTCGCACGCCGGGTTGAGCTCCATCACGTCGAGCGACGCGAGGGCGCCGGTGTCGGCGATCATCTCCATGCACAGCTGTGCCTCGCGGTAGGTGGGACCGCCGGGCACCGTGGTGTCCACGCCCGGCGCGATCTCGGGGTCGAGAAAGTCGACGTCGAAGCTCACGTGCAGGTGCGTGTGGGCGTCGATGGTGGCCAGCGCCAGCTCCATCGCCTGGCGCATGCCCATCTCGTCGATGTAGCGCATGTCGAACACCTCGAGGCCGCTCTGGTGGACGAGCTTCTTCTCGCCCGGGTCGACGCTGCGAATGCCGATCTGCCGGATGTGCTTGGGGTTCAGCGCCGGCACCTTGCCGCCGATCTCGATCAGCTCCTGCGGCCCCTGGCCGCACAGGCAGGCCACCGGCATGCCGTGGATGTTGCCGCTGGGTGTCAGCAGGTTGGTGTTGAAGTCGGCGTGCGCATCGAGCCACAACACGCGCAGCTTCTTGCCTGACTCGCGGCAGTGGCGCGCCACCGCGCTGATCGAGCCGATCGCCAGGCAGTGGTCACCGCCGAGCAGGATCGGCAGGCGTGCGCGCGCCAGTTCGGCGTGCACGGCCTCGTGCACGGTGCGGTTCCACTGCACCACTTCTGTGAGATGGCGATAGCCGTTGACCGGTGGCTGCCACGGGTTGGCGGGGCCGTTCAGGTTGCCTCGATCGATCACCTCGAGGCCATGGCCCTCGAGTGTGGGCTGCAGCAATGCCACGCGCAACGCCTCGGGGCCCATGCTGGCACCGCGCGCGCCCGCGCCGATGTCGGTGGGCGCGCCCAACAGGCTGATCTGGCGGTTCATGTCAGCGCTCGCCCGGCCGCCCGAAGGGCGCTGAAGCCCCCACGGGGGTAAGGCCGGACGAGAGCCAGCACCTGCGTGCTGGCGAACGCCTGCCGAACCGGCCGAGCATGCAGGCCCGGCCGTGGATCAGCGAACAAAGTGAGCGTGGGGGCTTCATGTCAGCCATTGTGAACGCGCTGGCTCCGACATGCGTAAAGTGCGGGGCGTGAGTTCCGAGCAGCGCTTCCGCCCGGCGATCGATTTCTCGATCGAGCACGAGATCGGCTGGCCGCGCGATCCGTTCGACGACCTGCGGCGTTGGGGCGTCCACCACGATGACCCGCCGCCGTACAACTGCCTGCGCGGCCCGGTGCACCCGCGCGGTGGTGTCTCGGGCATCGTGCTGCAACGCGGCCGCGTGGCCACCGCCTGGGGCGAGCCCGAGCGCGCCGACCTCACCTACAGCGTGGCCAAGACCTATCTGGCGATGCTGGCCGGCG
>JBIODO010000133.1:0-9759 GCA_044445225.1 Burkholderiales bacterium | reverse complement strand
CTCGATCGTCTGCGCCGAAGGCTTGGCGCCGACCTCGTGCTTCAGCACCTGTTCGCAGTGGTCGAAGGCCAGCAGCGCGGCGGCGCGGTCGCCGGCCAGGTAGTGCAGCCGCATCACGCGACGGTGCGCGTCTTCGCTCAGCGGTTCCAGTGAACGCAGTTCCTTGGCATGCGCGAGCGCGTCGTCCCAGTCCTTGGCTCTTTCGGCCATCTCGGCCAGCTCGATCAGCGAACGATGTACGCGGTCGCGCCGGCGCGTGCGCTGTTGCTCGAGCCATTGTGCGAACTCGCCGCTGAACTCGGCCTGCAGGTCGCCCAACACGGTGTCGGCGTCGTCGAGGTCGTGCACCACGCCTGGCACCAAGGCCAGCGTGACGTTGCCCTGCACCAGGTCGACGCCGACGTTCTTGCGCAAGTGGAACAGGCGCTGGCGCAACGCGTTGCGGGCCACCTCGCCGTCCTTCTGTGGCCACAACAACTGAGCCAGACGCGCGCGCGGCGTGGGCCCCTGCAGCGCCAGCCAGGCCAGCAACGCGGCATCGAGCGGCGCCAACTCGCGCGCCAGGCCATCGGGGCCGTCGACGCGCGGGTTGGCGCCAAGCTGCAGTTGCAAGTGCGGTTCGGCCATGGCTCCTGGATGCACGATCCTAACCAGGTCGCTGGCCCCCGTTGCGGGGCGCAGGCTCACGCTCAAGGCCGCATGACAACGCCCGGAGTGCCCGCACTGCCGCTGCGACCGAGCGCGCCGAACGACGCGTCACCCCAGGAATAGACCTCGCCGCCCGGGCCGAGCGCCAGCGAGTGGATGTCGCCGACCGAAACCTGCGTGAATCCTGTTCCGGTGCCGACGCGCGTCGGCGTCACGACGTTGACGTTGCCGTTCCAGCCCCATTGCCAGAGTTCGCCGTTCATGATCGCGGCCGCGCTCGCCTGACCGGCACTGAAGGCCGAGACGTTGCTCAGTCCTGCAATCTGCAGCAGCGAGTGGCTGATCACCGGGTTGCCACCGTTGCCGCCCACGCCATAGAGGCTGCCGCCCTGCAATGTGAGCCCAAAGTTGCGGCCGAGTGCGGTGCTGACGCTGCCGGCCCAGAACGAGCTCACCTGCACCGGTCCGCTGGCGTTGCCCGCGAACGGCGTCGAGACGCCCGCGCCGAGCATGTTGACGCTGTTGTCGCCCCAGGCCCACCAGGTGGCGTCGCTGAGTTCGAACAGCACAGCGCCGCTCGCGCTGGCCGCATGCGTCGACACGATCTGGCGCACGCCCACCGACGGCAGGCCCGGCACCGCTTTGGCGATGGCGCCGTTGGTCGGAGAAGGCGACGACGTGTCGCCGCCGATCAGCGAGCTGCTGAGCCAGCCGACGATCCACGCCGCGCCACCGCTGGCGGCGCAGTTGCCCGCGCTGCCGGGCTGCCGAATCATCACCAGCACGTTGGCGCTGGCGGTGATCGCGCACACGTCGCCCATCGGCGTGGTGGCATCCTGCATCACCTTCACCGGCAGTGCTCGCGCAATCACCGTGCGATCGCCCAGTTGGCCGTTGGTGTTGAGACCCCACGCCGAGACCGTGCCGTCGTTGTGCAAGGCGTAAAGCGAGGTGGCTTCCGCCGACACCGACACCGCCCTGACCCCGGTCAAGCCCTGCACCTGCACCGGTGTCGTGGCATAGGGCGTCGCACTCTTGTAGCCGCCGGTCGTCGGATCGACCTGATAACCCCAGGCCCACACGCTGCCGTCGGTGGCGGCCACCAGCGAGTTGGCATACCCCGTGGCCATCGAGAGGGCCGCCAGCGGCGCCGGGCCGGAGGGCACCGTCACGGTCAACAGCGCCGCGCTGCTCGAGGCGGTACCCGCGCTGTTGCTGGCCACCAGGCGGAAGCGCTTGCCGTCGTCGGCGGCCGCGGTGGCCGCGGTGGTGTAGCTGGCACCCATGGCGCCTGCGATGTCGCTCCAGCTGGCGCCGCCATCGGTGGACAGCTGCCACTGCAGCGTCGGCAACGGCGTGCCACCCACCGCAGCCGTGAAGGTGGCTGCGGCCGGTGCGGTGACGCTCTGGTCGGCCGGTGATTGCGTGACGCTGGGCGGCACCGGCGCCGGCGCGGCCGGGATCTGCGCATCGAACACCATCGCGTCGCTGGCGCCGGTGCGCTGCTGCGCCAGCGTCCAGTTGGCGCGCGACGGCGGCTGGTAAGTGCGCCGGCACGAGAAGCTGCTGATCAGCACGGTGCGGCCGTTGTCGGCGTCGGTCAGCTGCACCGTGTGCGTGGCGGTGGCGTGCAGCCGGTTGGAACCGTACGGCGTCACGGTGGCCGCCGTCTCGAGCAGCACCACGGCCTGCACGTCGCCCGGGCGGCGGCGCTTGAAGACGATGCGTGCATCGCCGCAATCAGCGGCGGCCGTGTACTTGGCGGTGAGCTGCAGCGTCGTGGTCTGGCGCACGCTGAAGAAGCGGTTTGCGGCCAGCGGGTTGGAGCTGGTCAGCGTCAGCGCGTTGGCCGGCGTGCTGACGATCTGCGTTCCGCCCACCGGCACCGCGCACGGATACGGGTCGGGGTTCGGCACCGGGATCCCGCAGTCCCAGTACGCGTACCACGAGAAGCTCGCGCTTTGCCACTGCGCGAAGCCGTTGCTGGCCACCTCGCCGAGCGACTGCCAGCCGTCGTTGAGGCCGGAGCGGAACACGCCCTGGTCGGCCGCCTGCGGGCTCGCCTGCCCCGGAATGCGCATCGTCACCGGCTGCGCGAACGCGATGTCGTGCGGCGTGAACTCGTAGGTGGCGCTGCGCGTGTAGCCGTCGGGCGTCTCGACTGGCGCACCGGTGTCGCGCTTGGCGATCGTGATCAGCGTGTCTTGCGCCAGCGCACCGGCAGGGATCACCACCTGCGAGCCGTCGGGGCCATCGAGGGTGCCGCCGGCCGCGCCGATGGTGGCACTGGCCGACGGGGCCACGGCTGCGGGCACTGGCGGCACGGGGTCCTCGCCGCCGCCGCCGCAGGCCGCCAACACGATGCTCGCCAGCAGCGCTGCCAAGCCCCCACTCGCCCGAAGTTGCAATCGCCTCATGGTCTCAGTCCCCTCGCCAAACCACCGTGGTTCGTTGCTGCGGGTTGTAGGAGCCAGGGCGTTAGCACAGCGTTAGCGGTAGCGGCGCGCGGACACGAATGGCCTGCCGCGGGCTGCGGCATGATCGACGCGATGCGCTCGACGCCGACCTTGCAGCAGTTGCGCCGCTACGCGCTGGCGCGCAGCCTGTTCACGCCCACCACGCTGCCGCGCGCGCTGGCCAGGCTGGCCTTCGTGCAGGCCGATCCGCTGCGCGCGCCGGCGCGGGCGCAAGACCTGACGCTGCGCCTGCGCGTCAACAACTACGCGGCCGGCGACCTCGAGCGCCGCTATCCGCGGCTGGCGATCGAGGAAGACTTCTTCATCAACTATGGCTTCCTCGGCGCCGCACACCACGCGTTGATGCACCCGCGCGCGGCGCACAAGCGCTGGTCGCCGTCGCGCCGTGCCAAGGCCGATGCCGTGTTCGAGTTCGTTCGCGAGCGCGGCGCGGTGCACCCGCGCGAGGTCGATGCGCATTTCAACCACGGCAAGGTGCGCAATTGGTTCGGCGGCTCGAGCAACGCATCGACCGAGTTGCTCGACGCCATGCACTACCGCGGCCTGCTGCGCGTGGCGCGGCGCGACGGCGGCACGCGCGTGTACGCGGCACGCGAACCGTGGCCGGCCCATGGCGACGCCGCGCAGTCGCGCGCGCGCATGGACAGGCTGGTCGACCTGATCGTCGCGGCCTACGCGCCGCTGCCGGCACGCACGCTGAACGAGCTGGTCTACCGACTGCGCTACGCCGCGCCGCAATGGAAGGGCGACACGCGGCGTGCCTTGGCGCATGCCAAGCAACGCCTCGGGCACGCGCAGGTCGACGGCGTCGATTGGTATTGGCCCGCCGGCGAAGACCCGGGCTCGCGCCGGCATCGCATCGACGAGCGTGTGCGCCTGCTGGCGCCGTTCGACCCGGTGGTGTGGGATCGCCGGCGCTTCGAGCATTTCTGGGACTGGGCCTACCGCTTCGAGGCCTACACGCCGGCGGCCAAACGCAAGCTCGGCCACTATGCGCTGCCGCTGTTGTGGCGCGACGCGGTGATCGGCTGGGCCAACCTGTCGGTGCGCGGCCAGCGGCTGGTGCCGCAGCTGGGCTTCGTCAGCAGGAAGCCGAATGACGCTGCGTTCAAGGCCGCGCTCGACGACGAGCTCGGCGCGATGGCCCGATTCCTGGGCCTAGGCTGACTCGCGCGTGCGCGCGGCGATCACCGCATCGGCCACCTCGGCGAAACCGGCGCCGCGTTCGGCTTGTGTGAGGTAGGCCGGCCACACCGTCAGCCCGGCGGCAAAACGCAGCAGGTTGGCCACGCCGACGCTGAGCGAAAAGTGACCGAACATCTCCTGATCGTTGAGGCTGTCGCCGACGTAGACCCAACGATCGAGCTCGGCGTCGAGCGCACGCCCGAACAGCCGCTGCACGATCCAGCGCGCACCGCTCAGCTTGCTGTGATCGCCAAACCAGCCGTTGACGTGGATCGAGCTGACCGTCGCATGCATGCCGGCGGCCCGCATGATCGCCACCACCCGCTGGACGATCGGCGCATCGAGGTGCACGAACTCGCTGTGGTCGATCGCGATGTCGGTGACGCGACCCGCGCTGTCGCGTGACAGCGTTGTGCCGGGCACCTCGTGCAGCACCCGCTGCGCCACCTGCTGCAACCGCCGTGCGTTGGCATGCCGCGTGGCGTCGTCCTGCGCGTATTCGATGCACACGCGGCCACGCTGCTGAAACAACGCCACCGCGCCGTTCTCGGCCACGATCGCCGGCAGCGTGCCGTCATGCACGAACGGCTCGCTCCAGCCCATCGGCCGGCCGGTGATCGCCAGCACCGGCACCTGCGCTTGCGCCAACCGCTGCAGCGCCTGGCGCGCGGCCGGTTCGATCACGCCGTCGCGCGTCAGCGTGTCGTCGATGTCGGTCAGCACGCCCAACGGCGCACGCGCGGCCTGCCACTGCGCAAGGGGCCGCGGCCGGGGCGAGCAACTTGCGGACGGGGCCATGGCTTTCAGTCTCCCATAGACGGCAGGGTTGACGCGCGTCAATGAGGCCACCCCGCGACGCCCTAGCATGCTTCAGTTCCGCTGCGACACATCGCGCTGGAGAACCGAGCATGGCCAAGGAATCCAACGTCAAGGGCAGCAGCACGGCGAGCACCGCGCGGGCGCGGCAAGCGCGTAAACCGAGCACGCGGCACCGCGCCGCGCGCACGATCGAAACGCCGCCTCGCGGACGCGCCGCAGCACGGCCCGCCACCGCCGGCGACACCGCGCCGACGCTGAGCCCGCAAGGCATCGAACGCGACACCATCGCGCGCGCCGTGCAACGCGCGCGCACCGTGCAAGCCGAGACGGTGTCGCGACTGCTCGGCGCGCGTCACGGCGATGCGTCGCCGGCGGCCGTGAGCGCCGAGCTGCACGCCCTGCTCGACGGCGTCTCGCCCGATGAGCGCAAGGCTTTGCGCAAGATGCTGGCCGCGCCGAGCGTGGCGTCTGACGGCGCCCTCGATCCCGATAGCGAACTCGCACCGGGCTGGCGCGAGGCGGCGTACCCCTACAAGAACCTGCTGTCACGCAAGAGCTACGAGAAGCAGAAGTACGGGCTGCAGGTCGAGTTGCTGAAGCTGCAAGCGTGGGTCAAGGACACCGGCGCACGCATCGTCATTCTGTTCGAGGGGCGCGACGCCGCCGGCAAGGGCGGCACCATCAAGCGCCTGATGGAACACCTCAACCCGCGTGGCGCGCGTGTGGTGGCGCTCGAGAAACCGAGCGAGGTCGAGCGTGGTCAGTGGTACTTGCAGCGCTACGTCCAGCATCTGCCCACGCGCGGCGAGATCGTGTTGTTCGACCGCAGCTGGTACAACCGCGCGGGTGTCGAGCGCGTGATGGGCTTTTGCAGCGACGCCGAGTACGACGAGTTCCTGCGCCAGACGCCGGAGTTCGAGCGTCAGCTGGTGCGCTCGGGCGTGCACGTGTTCAAGTTCTGGTTCTCGGTCAGTCGCGCCGAGCAGCGCCGCCGCTTCAAGGAGCGCAAGCTGCATCCGCTGAAACAGTGGAAGCTGAGCCCGATCGACACCGCCTCGCTCGACAAGTGGGAAGACTACACGCGCGCCAAGGAGGCGATGTTCCTGCACACCGACACCTCCGACGCGCCGTGGACGGTGATCAAGAGCGATTGCAAGAAACGCGCGCGGCTGAATGCGATGCGCTATGTGCTGCATCGCGTGCCGTACGCCAAGCGCGATCTCGCGGCGATCGGCGCCGTCGACCCGCTGATCGTCGGTCGGCCGTCGCTGGTGCCGAACCAGCGCGACGATCAGCTGGCATCCACCAGCAGCGGCTGATGCTCACGTCGCGCTCATCGGCGCTGCCTGCCGGCGCCGCCACGCGGCCGGTGGCACACCGGTGGCGCGCTTGAAGGCTTTGGCGAACGCCGCCTCCGAGTCGTAGCCGACCTCTTGCGCGATGCTGGCCACCGTGGCGTGGCTCGCTCGCAGCATGCGCGCGCCCAGCTGCATGCGCCAGTTGGCCAGGTACTGCATCGGTGGCTGCCCGACGAAACGCACGAAGCGCTCGTGCAGCGCCGATCTCGACAAGGCGACCTCACGGCCCAGCGCATCGAGCGTCCAGTCGTCGGCTGGCCGTTCGTGCAGCACCGACAACGCCTTGCCGACGAAGCGGTCACGCAACCCGGCCAACCAGCCCGACGCGTCGTCGGGCAGCGCGTCCAGGTAGCGCCGGGCGGCGTCGACGAACACCATCTCGCTCGCGCGCTCGAGCACGGCGGCGCTGCCCGGCCGGCGTTGGCGCGATTCGTCGACCGCCTGGTGCAGCACGCTGCGCACCCAGTCGCCGACGCCGCCGGCCTTCAGATGCAGCAAGCGCGGCAACGCCTCGATCAACGGATTGAATGGCTTCAAGTCGCAACCGATGAAGCCGCACACGACGACGGTGTTCGCCTCGTCGGCCGGCAGCGCCGCGCCCGGCCTCAGCACACCACGGTGGTACGACACCGGGATCGGCTTCGGGTGATTGCGCGTGGCGAAGATCCAGTCGGTGTCATCGGGCGGCGCGCGCAGGCCCGGCGCACTCGACATCACGTGGGCATCGCCGCGCGGGAACATCACGATGTCGCCCGCCGCCAGCCGTACCGGCGGCACGCCTTGCGTGGCTGCCCAGCCGTCGCCCTTGGCAAGCAGGTGGTACTCCAGCACGTGCTCGGCGCCCGGCAGCACCGCGGCGGCGATGTCGCGCGCCGCAGGCGCCTCGGCCACCCACTCGTCTTGGTAGCTGACGTAATAGAACACGGCGCCGCGCAGGCGCACGCTGCGCAGCACGTCGGACAGCGGGTCGTGATGGTTCAACACGGTGCTCGGCCGGCATTGGAACAGGGGTTCCCGACGCGCGAACAGCCATCGATCGCGAATCCGGACGCCCGAACAAATCTGCCCGACGCGCGGTGAAGCGTCAAGGCACGCCAATCCGAACAATGGCCGCGTCATCCACCCTTGAACCGACTGCCGAAAGGATTCCTGTCATGTCCCTCGTACTGGATCAGCGCGCCGCACCCGACTTCGGCGCCATCAAACAACGCCAGCAATCGACCTGGGCCAGCGGCGACTTCGCCGTCATCGGCACCACGCTGCAAATCGTCGGCGAACTGCTCGCCGAAAGCGCGGACGTGCGCGCCGGCGAGCAGGTGCTCGACGTCGCCGCGGGCAACGGCAACGCCACGCTGGCTGCTGCACGGCGTTTCGCCGAAGTGACGTCGACCGACTACGTGCAGCACCTGCTGGACAAGGGTGCCGCGCGGGCGAAGGCCGAAGGCCTGCAGGTCGCGTTCCAGGCCGCCGATGCCGAACAGCTGCCGTTCGCCGACGGGCAGTTCGACGTCGCGCTGTCGACTTTCGGTGCCATGTTCACGCCGCGGCACGAGCGCCCGGCGCAGGAGATGCTGCGCGTGCTGCGGCCGGGTGGGCGCATCGGCTTGGCCAACTGGACACCCGAGGGATTCATCGGTCAGCTGTTCAAGGTGATCGGGCGCTACATCGCGCCGCCGCCCGGCTTGAAATCGCCTGCGCTGTGGGGCACCGAGCCGCACCTGGTCGAACTGTTCGGCGCGCAGGCCACCGACATCCGTTGCCAGCGCCGGGATTTCCAGTTTCGCTATCGCTCCTCCGCCCACTGGATCGCCGTGTTCCGCGACTACTACGGCCCGACGCACAAGGCCTTCGCGGCGCTGGACACCAAGGGTCAGGCAGCCCTCGAGCGCGACATCACGCAGCTGCTCGACACGTTGAACCGCGGCGGTGCGCATTCCCTGGTGGTGCCCGGTGAGTATCTCGAGGCGGTGATCACCAAACGCTGAACGACCTCCCCGCCTCGAGGCCGGGGCATTCAGCGACTCTTGATGGTCCGCGCCCGCCCGTTTGGGCGGGCGCACCCGCACACATCCCGCAGTGCCGCGCTAGAATGCCGCCTCAGTTCCGAGGAGCGTTGCAAGGCCCGTCCAGGGTCCCAGGCTCGGAACCATCCCCTTTGCAACGGCGCTCACCCGCAGACAGTTCGTGCCGGGTGGGTTCATGCCCTGATGCGTGCGCTGCGGGTTCGTCATTCGATGGAGCCGACTTGTGAACGCTGTTCTGAAACCCCTGCACACCGACCAATACGCCGTGGCCGACCTGTCGCTCGCCGACTGGGGCCGCAAGGAAGTCCGCATCGCCGAGAGCGAGATGCCGGCGCTGATGGCGATCCGCGCCGAATACGCCAAGACGCAGCCGCTGAAAGGCGCGCGCATCAGCGGCAGCCTGCACATGACGATCCAGACCGCGGTGCTGGTGGAGACGCTGCAGGCGCTGGGCGCCACCGTGCGCTGGGCTTCGTGCAACATTTTTTCCACGCAAGATCACGCCGCTGCGGCGCTGGTAAAACAAGGCACGCCGGTGTTCGCCTACAAGGGCGAATCGCTGAAGGATTACTGGGACTACACGCACCGCATCTTCGAGTTCGGTGCCAAGGGCGATGCGGGCGAGGGCCCGAACATGATCCTCGACGACGGCGGCGACGCGACGCTGCTGATGCACCTGGGCAAGCGCGCCGAGAAGGATGCTTCGGTGATCGCCAACCCCAAAAGCGAAGAGGAGCGCGAGTTGTATGCCGCGATCAAGTCCAAGCTCGCGGTCGACGCCACCTGGTACACGCGCAAGGCGGCGCAGATCGTCGGCGTCACCGAGGAGACCACTACCGGCGTGCATCGCTTGAAGGAGATGAGCGCCAAGGGCACGCTGCTGTTCCGTGCCATCAACGTCAACGACTCCGTCACCAAGAGCAAGTTCGACAACCTGTACGGCTGCCGCGAGAGCCTGGTCGACGGCATCAAGCGCGCCACCGACGTGATGGTGGCCGGCAAGGTCGCGCTGGTCGCCGGCTACGGCGATGTCGGCAAGGGCAGCGCGCAGGCGCTGCGCGCGCTCTCCGCGCAAGTGTGGGTGACCGAGATCGACCCCATCAACGCGCTGCAGGCGGCGATGGAAGGCTACCGCGTCGTCACGATGGACTATGCCTGCGACAAGGCCGACATCTTCGTCACCGCCACCGGCAACAAGGACGTCATCACCTTCGCGCACATGGCCAAGATGAAGGACCAGGCGATCGT
>JBIODO010000132.1:0-9772 GCA_044445225.1 Burkholderiales bacterium | reverse complement strand
CGATCATATCGGCTGCGCACGCGTGACCGATGCCGAGAGCACCCGTTGCAGCGCCTGCACCGCGTGATCGATCACGCCTTGCGCTGCGGCACCGCATCGCTGCGCGATGCGCCGCCATGGCCCGGGGAATTGGTGGGTGCTGACGGGTTCGAACCGCCGACCTACGCCTTGTAAGGGCGCCGCTCTACCAGCTGAGCTAAGCACCCTCAGTTGACGGCATCCTTCAACGCCTTGCCCGGACGAAACTTCGGCACCTTGGCCGCCTTGATCTTGATGGCCGCGCCGGTGCGCGGATTGCGGCCGCTGCGCGCCGCGCGCTTGCTCACCGCGAAGGTACCGAAGCCGACGATCGACACGTTGCCGCTTTTCTTCAAAGTCGACTTCACGCCGCCGATCAAGGCCTCCAGCGCGCGCGTGGCGGCCGCTTTGGAGATGTCGGCTTGTTTGGCGATGTGTTCGATCAGCTCGGACTTGTTCACGAAGGTACCCCCTCTCGAAGAGTGTCTCGAAGAATTGATTTGGTTTGCCTGGTGGGAGGACGGATTACAACGACGGCCCCAGGTGGTGTCAAGCAGCGCCGGGGAATTCTAGGCGCATCGATTGCGCCGGTGGTTGACATTGCTCATGGTGTCACCCCGCTTGACAACCGACTGTCACAACCCTACCCGCGCCGCACCAGGAACACCGCCATCGCGCACAGCGCCATGCCAAGCAGCATGCTGGGCGTGATGGCTTCGCCAAAACCGAGCCACGCCATCAGCGCAGTACACGGCGGCACCAGGTACAGCAGGCTCGTCACCTCGGTGGCGGTGCCGCGCTGGATCAGCAGGTACAGCAGCGAGCTGCCGCCCAGCGTGAGCGCGAGCACCGACCAGGCCATCGCCAACCCCAGGTGAGCGTTCCAGTGCATGGTCTCGTGCTCGAGCATTGCCAGCGGCAAGGTCACCGCCAGCGCGGCGATCAGTTGCACCAAGTTGGCCGAGCGCACGTCCATGGGTGCAACAAAGCGCTTCTGATACAGCGTGCCCACCGTGGTCGACAGCAGCGCGCCAACGGCCAATGCCAGCGACACCGCGTCGATCTCGCCGCCTTGCATGCGGCGCCACAGCACCAGCGTGAGCCCGCCCAGGCCGAGCCACAGGCCCACCCACTGACGTGGCGCAACGCGGTGCGCCGTGCTGCGCCACGACAGCCATGCCGCGGTGAGCACCGGCTGCATGCACACGATCAGCGCGGTCAGCCCGGCAGGCATGCCCATCTTCACGGCAGCCCACACGCCACCGAGATAGCCGGCGTGTTGCAGGGTGCCCAGCACCGCCAGGTGCAGCCACTGCGCGCGCCCGCGCGGCCACGACACGCCGCGCGACAGTGCGATCCACGCGCCGATGGCGATGATCGACAAGCCATAGCGCCAGGCCAGAAAGCCCATTGGCGGCGCATGAGGCATGCCCAGGCGCGCCACCACGAAGCCGGTGCTCCATATCAGGACGAACACCACCGGCATGGCGCGCAGCCATGCGCTTTGTTGATCTCGCGTCATTTCGCGCGGGCGCGAATCTCGGGCAGCGCCTTGCGCAGGTAGTACACCATCGACCAGATGGTCAACACGGCGGCCACGTAGATCAGCACGGTGCCCCACACGCGGGTGTCGACGTAAACCAAGAGGCGGCCGTCGTACAAAAGGAACGGGATCGCCACCATCTGCGTGACGGTCTTGACTTTGCCCAGCATGTGCACCGCCACGCTGCGCGAGGCGCCGATCTGCGCCATCCATTCGCGCAGCGCCGAGATCGCGATCTCGCGCCCGATGATGATCAGCGCCACCAGCGTGTCGACGCGATGCAGCCACACCAGGATCAGCAGCGAGGCGCAGACCAGAAACTTGTCGGCCACCGGATCGAGGAAGGCGCCGAACGACGACACCTGGTTGAGCCGCCGCGCCAGCCAGCCGTCGAGCCAGTCGGTCAACGCGAAGACGATGAACATGCCGGTGGCCACGACGTTGCGCGTGGCGTCGTCGAACGGCAGGTGAAAGACGCCGGCGATTAGCGGAATCGCCGCGATACGCGCCCAAGTGAGGATCGTCGGTAGCGTGAGGAACATGCGTCGATTGTGCCGCGTCCGTGGCGATGCACGGGCGGCACTCCACAATGCATCGCAATCGAGTGAACGCCAAGGCCATCGGTGTGCGCTGCGCGGCTCAGTGCAGCGCGCGATAGATCTCCTCGGCCAATTCACGCGAGATGCCGTCGACTCCGGCCAGTTCGTCGACGCTGGCCGCAGTGACGCCGCGCACGCCGCCGAAGCGCTGCAGCAGTCGCGCTCGCTTCTTGGGCCCGACACCGGTGATGTCTTCGAGCCGGCTGCCACCGGTGCGCACCTTGGCACGCCGCGCGCGCATGCCGGTGATGGCGAAGCGATGCGCCTCGTCGCGGATCTGCGCCACCAGCATCAGCGCGGCCGAGTCGTGCGCCAGCTGCAGCTTGGGCCGGCCGTCGGCGAACACCAGCTCTTCCAGCCCCACCTTGCGGCCCTCGCCCTTTTCCACGCCCACGATCAGCGACAGATCGAGGCCGAGCTCTTCGAACACCTCGCGCGCCACGGCCACCTGGCCGCGACCACCGTCCACCAGCACCAGCCCCGGCAACTTGGCGCGCGCGCTGGCGTCGCCTCCGGCATGCTCGGCCAGCTTGGTGTAGCGCCGCGTCAGCACCTGGCGCATCGCCGCATAGTCGTCACCCGCGGTGACACCCTCGACGTTGAAGCGGCGGTAGTCGGCGCTGCGCATCGCGTGGTTCTGGTACACCACGCACGATGCCTGCGTCGCTTCGCCGGCCGTGTGGCTGACGTCGAAACACTCAATGCGAAGGCTGTCGATGTCGTCGGCCGCCAGATCGAGCGCCTCGACCAACGCGCGCGTGCGCTCGCGCTGCGAGCCCTCTTCGGCGAGCAGCCGCGCCAGCGCGATCTCGGCCCCCTTGATCGCCATCTCGAGCCAGATGCGGCGCTGTTCGCGCGGCTGGTGCTGAGCTGCCATCTTAACGCCGCACTGCTCCGACAGCGCCTGCAGCAGGCCCGCATCCAGCGCATGGCTGGTCACCAGTGACGGCGGCGGCGGGCTTGCCAGGTAGTGCTGGGCGACGAAGGCTTCCAGCACCGCCTGCTCGGCGCTGCGCGGCGCCTCGTCGTCGTCGGCACCGCCGAACGCACCGTCGGCCCCATGGGCGGGAAAGTACGCACGATCGCCAAGATGGCGGCCACCGCGCACCATCGCCAGGTTGACGCAGGCACGGCCGCCCTGCAACTTGACCGCCAGGATGTCGACGTCGCGCTCGCGCGCCGACAGGCTGCTTTCGTCCATCGACTGCTGGTGCAACACGCGCGACAGCGCGCCGATCTGGTCGCGCACCGCAGCAGCCTGCTCGAACTGCAGCGCATCGGACATCGCCATCATGCGGCCCTGCAACGTGTGCATCACCTCGTCGGTCTCGCCGAGCAGGAACTTCTCGGCGTCAGCCACATCGCGTGCGTAGTGCTGCTCGTCGATGAATCCCACGCAGGGCGCACTGCAGCGCTGGATCTGATACAGCAAACAAGGCCGCGAGCGATGCGCGAACACCGTGTCCTCGCAGGTGCGCAATCGAAACACCTTCTGCAGCAGCTGGATCGTCTCCTTCACGGCCCAGGCGCCGGGGTATGGCCCGAAATACTTGTGCCGGCGATCGACGCTGCCGCGGTAGTACGCCACGCGCGGGTATTGGTGCGACACCAACTTGAGATAGGGGTAGCTCTTGTCGTCTCGAAACAGGATGTTGAAGCGCGGCGCCAGCGTCTTGATGAGGTTGTTCTCGAGCAGCAGCGCCTCGGCCTCGCTGCGCACCACCGTCGTCTGCAGCCGCACGATGCGGCCCACCATCACCCCGATGCGCGTGCCCTCGTGGTCTTTGTGAAAGTAGCTCGAGACCCGCTTCTTCAGGTTGCGCGCCTTGCCGACGTACAGCACCTGGTCGGTGGCGTCGAAGAACCGGTACACGCCGGGCAGCGACGGCAGGGCGGCCACTTCGGTGAGCAACGCCTCGCGCGCTGGGTCGGCAGCCAGGTTCTCGGCCATTGATTGCAGATTATCGGCGTCGCACCGCGACAATGCCGCCCGTGCACTGGGACCTCTTCTGCCGCGTGATCGACAACCTCGGCGACGCCGGCGTGTGCTGGCGGCTGGCCGCCGACCTCGCCACGCGCGGCGAGACGGTGCGCCTGGTGATCGACGACGCGACACCGCTGGCGCGGATCGCGCCCGCCGGTGCGGCGCACGTCGAGGTGCTGCCGTGGCGCGATGACATGGCGCTGCCAGACGCGACCGACGTCGTGATCGAGGCGTTTGGCTGCGACCCGCCTGCACCGTACGTCGAACACATGGCGCGCCGCGCCCACCCTCCCTGCTGGATCAACCTCGAGTACCTGAGCGCCGAGCCGCATGCCACACGCTCGCACGGCCTGCCGTCGCCGCACGGCAGTGGCCCCGGCGCCGGCTTGACCAAGTGGTTCTTCCATCCCGGGTTCACGCCCGACACCGGCGGCTTGCTGCGCGAGCCGGGTCTGCTGGAAGCGCGCAACGCGTTCGAACGCGATGCGTGGCTGCAGGCGATGGGCTGGGCGCGCCAGCACGACGAACAGGTGTCGGTGTTGTTCAGCTACCAGCACCCTGGCATCGATGCGTGGCTCGCCGCGTTGGCCGCACGGCCGACGCTGCTGTTGGTGCCGCCAGGGCCCGCGCAGCCGATCGTTGGCCATCTGCTCGGACCTTCGTTGCAGCTGAACGCTTTGCGCGCGCTGCTGCTCGACTGGCTGCCGCACGCGCAGTTCGACCGCCTGTTGTGGAGCGCCGATCTCAACGTGGTGCGCGGCGAAGACTCGCTGGTGCGTGCGTTGTGGGCCGGCGCGCCGTTCGTCTGGCAGCTGTACCCGCAACACGACGGCGCGCACCGGCGCAAGCTGCAGGCCTTTCTCGAGCGCTGGCAGGCCGATGGCACCGTCGCACCGCCGGCGGGCGTGGCCGAGGCGTTCGTCTGGTGGAACGCGCCGGCCAGCACGGCCGGCGCCGTGCCGCCTTGGCCGCCGGCCGCGCATTGGCGCGAGGCCGTGCACGGCTGGCGGCAACAACTCACCGGGCAGAGCGACCTGACGACTCGGCTCATCAATTTCGTCGCCGGCAAAAGGTAGAATCTCAGGCTCTTCGCGGCGAGTGCCACTTCCATGGCCGCCGCGCAATCGTTGAGACCCTGGCCGGCTGCCACTTTGCCGGCCTTCAGGCCTGTGCACAGGCCAACCCCGAAGGTGTGCCATGAAACTCGCTCAGGAAATCCGCGCCGGCAACGTGATCATGCAGGGCAAGGACCCGATGGTCGTGCTGAAGACCGAATACAGCCGCGGCGGCCGCAACGCCGCCACCGTGCGCATGAAGATGAAGAACCTGCTCAACGGCGGCGGCGCCGAGGTGGTGTTCAAGGCCGACGACAAGATGGACCCGGTCGTGCTCGACAAACGGGACTGCACCTACAGCTACTTCGCCGACCCGATGTACGTGTTCATGGACCCCGAGTACAACCAGTTCGAGGTCGAAGCCGAGAACATGGGCGATGCGATCAGCTACCTCGAGGACAACATGCCGGTGGAAGTGGTGTTCTACGACGGCAAGGCGATCTCGGTTGAGCTGCCCACCACGGTCGTGCGCCAGATCAAGACCGAGCCTGCCGTCAAGGGCGACACCTCGGGCAAGGTGATGAAGCCGGCGCGCCTGGTCGGCACGGACTTCGAGATTTCGGTGCCGCTGTTCGTCGGTGACGGCGACAAGGTCGAGATCGACACCCGCACGCACGAGTACAAGAAACGCGTGTGAGCGCTTTGCGCTCACACGCGCTGCGCGCCGAACCTTGACTCCGCCGAGCCCCCTCCGAGAGCGGGCTCCAGTTCGAGTGACGAAGCGCCGGCCCGTTTGGCCGGCCTTGTTTTGGCGCTCGCAGTGATGGTGCGTCATTCGTCTTTCGATCACGGCATGATCGGTGCATGTCCTTCGACTTCGACGCCGCGGTCAGCGCGCCGTTTCGCATGCAGCCGGGTTTGCGCCGGCTCGCTGAGGGCGCCGCGCAGCTGACACCCAACGTCGCGCCGGAGCGCGGTACGGCTGGCCATCTGCGCGAAAAGCTGGCGGTGCTGCAGGCCTTTCCGGCGCAGGCGTTGGTGTCGCGCGACGGCTTCGATGCGCGGCCGGCGCTCGATGCGTTGGCACGCCAGGCGGCGCGCGAGCAGCCGCAAGCCTTTGCGCTCGACACCACGCGGTGGCGCGCCCCGATCCTTGGCTGGGCCGTCGATGAAGCGGACGCAGTTGATGAACTCGCTCCCGGCCGCACGCCGTGGCCCGAGGTCGGCGAATGCCTGCTGGCGCTGCCTGCGCCATGGCGGCGCGCCGCGCTGCTGTCGTTGGCCTTCGCAGAGGACTTCGCGATCATCGATGGCAATGACGCCACGATTCCCTGGCTGGCCGTCGCGCTGCCGTCGCACTGGGCGCCCGAGCACAAGGTGGGCCGCCCGTTCGCCGAGGTGCACGCCCCGGTGGCAGACAACCGGCTGATCACCGGCACGGCACCGCATCTGGCACGCCTGGTGACCGGCAGCGAGCGCTGGGAGCGTTTCGTATGGACGATCGCGCGTCACCCTCGCCTGCACGCCCACCCCGATCGCGTCGACCCCGAGCCGTGGCCCGAGCACCTCGAGGGCGATGCGCTGGCCGCCTTGGCCTGGTGGCGCACCGAACGGCAAAGCTTCATTCCGGTCGACGGCCTTCAACAGGCGGTGTTCGCGATCCATGTCGAGGTGCAGCCGCTGATGCAGGCGCTGGCCGACCCGGCACGCGCTGCGCGCGTGCACGATGCGCTGGCGTCGATGAGCCCGGCGGTGCTCGGCTACCGAGGCCTCGCTACGGTGCGCGATCGGCTGCTGCGCTGGCTCGCCGCGCGATCGGCACGATGAACGAGCCGCTGCGGCCGGCGCGCGTCGATTTCAGCGACGCGTCGGCGCCACGTGCGCCCGACTACGACGACGTCTACCACCCACGCGGCGGCGCTTTCGCGCAGGCGCACCACGTCTTTCTCGCTGGCAACGGACTGCCGCAGCGCTGGGCCGGGCGCGATCACTTCGTGATCCTGGAGACCGGCTTTGGCCTGGGCCACAACTTTCTCGCCACCTGGGCCGCATGGCGAGACGATCCGCAGCGCTGCGAGCACCTGTGGTTCCTGTCGGTCGACAAGCACCCGCTGCTGGCCGCCGACATGCGGCGCGCGCACGCCCACAGTGCTGAACCCGTTCTAGCGCGCGAGTTGGTCACCGCGTGGCCGCCGCTGACTCCCGATCTGCATCGGCGCGACTTCGCGCAGGGCTGCGTTCACCTGCTGCTGGCGTTCGGCGACATCGCCACCTGGATGCCGCAATGGGTGGCCGACGTGGATGCGTTCTACCTCGACGGTTTCGCGCCGGCCAGGAACCCGGCGATGTGGGAGCCGCGCGTGCTGCAGCGGCTCGCTCGCCTGGCAGCTGTCGGCGCCACCGCAGCCACCTGGAGCAGCGCGCGCGTGGTGCGCGATGCGCTCGCGGCGGCCGGCTTCACGGTCGAGCGCGTGGCCGGATTCGACAACAAGCGCGACATGCTGCGCGCCCGCCATGCACCGATCCATCGTGCGCCGCAGCCACCCGGGCGTCGCTATGGCCGCGCGCCACGCGAGGTCGCGATCGTCGGTGCCGGGCTGGCCGGCGCTGCCGCGGCGCGGGCGCTTGCCGCGCTCGGTGTGCGCTGCAAGGTTTTCGAAGCCCTTCCAGCCATCGCGCAGGGTGGCTCAGGGCAGCCCGCGGGCCTTCTGCACGGTGTGCTGCACGCCAGCGATTCGCCACACACGCGCTGGTTTCGCACCGCGGCGCTGCGTGCGCACGCCGTGATCGCACCGCTGATCGCGCAGCAGCGTGTGCAGGGGCGGCTCGACGGCCTGCTGCGCGTCGAACACACGCTGGACCACGCGTCGATGCTGGGCTTGCTGCGGGCCCAGGGCTTGCCGCCTGACTACGTGCAAGCGCTGTCGATCGACGAAGGCAGCGAGCGCGCCGGTTGCGCGCTGGCTCAACCAGCGTGGCTCTACGCCGGCGGCGGCTGGGTCGAGCCGCTCAGCCTGGTGCGCAGCTGGCTCGACCATGCGCTGATCGACGTGCGGCTGAAGAGCACGGTGGATCGCATCGAATCCGATACGCACGGCGGATGGCATCTGCTCGATTCCAACGGCCGCACGCTCGCCGATTGCGGGCAGCTCGTGCTGGCCAATGCAGGCGGCCTCGCGCGACTGGTTCCTGACGAACCGTGGCCGCTGCTGCACAGCCGCGGCCAGGTGACCTTGATGCCCGCTCCTGCTGACTGGTGCCCGGCACTGCCGATTGCCGGTGACGGCTACGCCATCGCGCTGCCGCAAAACCGCTTGCTGTGTGGTGCGACCAGTGACCTGGACGACACAACGCCCGAATTGCGCGAGGCCGACCACCAGCGCAACCTGGCCGCCCTGCAACGCCTGAGCGGCCTGCCGTGGTCGCACGACACCGGCACGCTCGACGGACGCGTCGCGTGGCGGCTGTTCGCGCGCGACCGTTTGCCTGTGCTGGGCAGCGTGCCGCTGACGGCCGCGCAACGAGCCGCTGCGCCGCGCCAGGAGCAGGCACGTTTCATCGCACGCCGCCCCGGGCTGCACGTGATTGCCGGGTTGGGGTCGCGGGGCCTGGCGCAGGCCGCTCTGGCCGGTGAAGTGGTCGCCGCGGTGATCACCGGCACGCCGCTGCCGGTGGGCAGCCCGCTGCTCGACGCCATCGACGCCGCCCGCTTCGCCGCGCGCGCGATGCGGGCGCCGCATCAATAACGCAATGTCACCACCCCTTGCGGCGTGCCCAGCAGGCACAGGCTCGCCTTGTGGCGCGCGAAGATGCCGACCGTCACCACGCCGGGCCATTGGTTGACCTCGCTCTCCATCGCCAGCGGGTCGGTGATGCGCAGGCCGTGCACGTCGAGGATCAGCTGGCCGTTGTCGGTGCGCACACCATCGCGCACCCGCGCCTGGCCGCCATAGGCAGCGGCGAAGCGTCGGGCCACCTGCGCGGCGGCCATCGGGATCACCTCCACCGGCAACGGAAAACGCCCCAGCACGTCGACACGCTTGGATTCGTCGGCGATGCAGATGAAGCGCTCTGCGAGGTCGGCCACGATCTTCTCGCGTGTCAGCGCCGCGCCGCCGCCCTTGATCATGCAACCACGCGGGTCGATCTCGTCAGCGCCGTCCACGTACACCGGAATGCGCTCGACCTCAGCGGCCTCGAGCACACGGATGCCGTGCGCGCGCAGCCGTTCGGTGCTCTTGTCGGAGCTCGACACCGCACCGCTGATGCGCGAGCGCATCGCGGCCAGCGCGTCGATGAAATGGTTCACCGTCGAGCCGGTGCCCACCCCCACCACGGCGCCGGGCACCACGTGTTCGAGTGCGGCGCGGCCGACCAGCGCCTTGAGTTCGTCCTGGGTCATGAAGTGGGCAGCATGCGAGACTTGGCGCCGATTATGTCTACGGCCGGCGCTTCGCACCTTAACTTCGCTGCGCGAAGTTAGCCTCCGACGCAGCTTCGCTATGTCGCTCGTTCCGTATGCGCTAACTCGTCCCTTCTTGTTCGGACTCGACGCCGAGCGCGCGCACGAGCT
>JBIODO010000131.1:0-9797 GCA_044445225.1 Burkholderiales bacterium | reverse complement strand
TATGTGGTGGCCACGTGCGCCGTGCTGGCGCTGATGTTCCGGTTCTGGGTGCCGATCACAGCACCGGTGGTGTGGCGGGTCGAGCACAGCGCCGGCGTGGCGCTGCTGTGGTGCCTGTTCGGGGTCGGCTGGTTGTTGGCGCTGGTCAGCACCTTTCTCATCAACCACTTCGAGCTGTTCGGGCTGCAGCAGGTGTTTGCACGGCTGACGCAGCGCGGCGTGCCCGAGGCCCAGTTCAGAACGCCGCTGCTGTACCGCTACGTGCGCCACCCGCTCTATGCAGGCCTGCTGCTCAGCCTCTGGGCGGTGCCGGTCATGACGGCCGGGCGCCTGCTGTTCGCCCTCGGGTTCAGCGCCTACATCCTGATCGGCATCGCGTTCGAAGAGCGCGATCTTCTCCAGCAGTTCGGCGAGCGCTATCGCACGTATCGCGAGCAGGTGGGCATGCTGATTCCACGTGCGCGATCGCAGCGGGGGACGGCAGGTGAAACGCTCGATCAACCAGGAGCCTGAGGATGGAACAACTGCAACACGGGATCATTGATTCGCCGACGCCGCGCGCATTCGCAACGAACCACGATCCCTTCGACGATGGCCGCGCCCTGCAGGACCGCCTGCAGGTGCGTTGCTTTGGCTGCGGCACGCTCAATGCACACGGCTTGCACATCAAGAGCCGTTGGGAAGGCGACGAGTTCGTCTGTGTCTGGCAACCGAGGCCCGAGCACATCGGATTCCCGGGTTATGTCTATGGCGGCACGATCGCGTCTGTCGTCGATTGCCACGCCATTTGGGCAGCGCTGTCAGCGCATTGCCGAGAGGCCGGTCATGACCTGAGCAGCGGACCGCCACCCTTTGGCGTGGTGACTGGCAGCCTGCACGTGAACTACCTCAAACCGGCATCGGTGGCCCGGGCGCTGGAACTGCGCGCGCGAATCGTCGAGCACGGTGAGCGAAAGTCGATCGTGGCCTGCAGCGTTTGCCAAGGTTCGGTGGAGTGCGCCACAGCCGAGGTCATCACGGTGCGCGTGAAGGGGATGAACTGAAATGAAACCCCCACGCTCACTTTGTTCGCTGCCCCCCGAGGGGGCGCCTCAGCACCTTCGGGCGGCCGGGCGGTACTGAGATGCGCGCCGTCATCTGCAGCAGCTTCAACGGCATCGACGCACTCGAGTTCGGCGAGCTTGCGGACCCTGCTCCCGGCCCGGGCCAGGTGCTGGTCGACGTCCATGCGGCCGCATTGAGCTTCATGGATACGCTGATGGTGGCCGGTCGCTACCAGATGAAGCCCGCCCTGCCCTTCGTACCGGGCAGCGACGCCGCGGGGGTGGTGCTGGCCGTTGGCGATGGCGTCCAGCGTGTGAGCGTGGGTGACCGCGTGGCCTGCAGCCACTGGCATGGTGGCATGGCCGAGCGCATGGTGGCACCCGAGTCGAGCGTCGTGAAACTGCCCGACAGCTTGGGTTTCGAGATCGCCTCGACCGTGCGTTACGCCTACGGCACGGCTCGCTATGCGCTGCAGACCCGCGCACACCTTTGCCCGGGCGAAACCGTCTTCGTCAGCGGTGCGGCAGGTGGTGTGGGCATGGCAGCTGTCGACGTGGCGCGCCAGATGGGGGCCACGGTCATTGCGGGCACCAGCTCGGCAGCCAAGGGCGACGTGGCACGCAAGCAGGGTGCGGCCCACGCCATCGACTACTCGCGCGAACCGGTGCGCGACCGGTTGCTTGAACTGACCCAGGGCCGTGGTGTGGACGTGTACTTCGACAACGTCGGTGGTTCGCTGTTCGGCACCGTGTCGCGGGCGATGGCCTGGGGTGGCCGCATGCTGCCGATCGGATTCACGAGCGGCGAGGTACCCAGCCTCGCCATGAACCTGCCGCTGCTGAAGAACTACAGCGTGGTGGGCTGCTACTGGGGCGCTTGGGCGGAGCGGCAGCCGCAACAAAGTCTCGCCGCTGACGAGCAAATCCTCGCTGCGGTGGCGCAAGGCCACCTGCGGCCTCAAGTCTCGGACGTGCTGCCGATGTCATCGTTTGCCGACGGCTTGCAGCGACTCGCACGCCGCCAAGTGATGGCACGCATTGTCTTGCGTGTGAAGCGGAGCCCCGGCGCGCTCGCATGATCACGGCTGGCCATGCGCATCGCGAACTGTGACACTGCCGCTGCTCTCGGCATCAGGGCCTCGCGAGCGGCTCTTCACTGACATTCACCCGATGACGAATTCCCTTCTTGACAACATCACTTGGCACACCCTCTGTGGGCACCACTTGCGGTACTCCGCCGGTACCACCGAGGCACGCCGGTATGCTCGGAGCTTCTCGCCAATCATCGGCTTCCCTGACGCAGAGAATCCAAACCTTCGAGCGCTCTCGCCGTTCTGTGAGCCCGACGAACACTTTTATTGCGAAGGTTGGACTGGCAACCCGCCTACCGGCTGGAGCGTGGACGCTGAATCGACCATGTTCAAGATGGTTTGGGCGGGCGACACTCCCATGACGGATGAGGCGCAGGACGCGACGCCGCTGCGGCCTGAGCATGTCGCCCAGGCGCTCGAATTGACCGCACTGACGCGTCCAGGCCCATTCGGCCCTCGAACCATTGAGCTGGGCGCCTACTTCGGCTACTTTGACCGAGACAGACTTGTGGCCATGGCCGGCGAGCGCATGTTCGCCGGTTCGCTTCGAGAGGTCAGCGGGGTGTGCACGCACCCAGACTTCCAGGGACAGGGTCTCGCGCGCAAGTTGATGATGAAGCTCATTGGGCAGCAACTCCGACGTGGGGAGACGCCGTTTCTGCACGTCATGAGAGAGAACAATGGCGCTCGGTCGCTGTACGAGCGCATGGGGTTTCGCAACTACCGGGAGACAGTCGTGCGCGTCGTTTCGCCGACGCAGGCGTGACGCTGCACGCGTTCCGGAGAGAGGCCCTTCGCACCAGCCGCGGTTTGCAGGCCAACCGAAAGGGCACGCCCCACCTGGCGGGCACGCCAGCCGCAGCAAACTCCGTGTGATCGGCGCGATGCTCGCCAGCGCTATCCCGATCGGCTGCGAGCCGATCGATCTGCGGCGTTCAATCCTGGTTCGCCATCAGCATCAGGCCAGCGGCCGTATTGGAGATGGGGATGTGGTAGTTCGTGTGCAGTTGCGTCACCCGGCCCGGCAAGGCGGCGCGAGTGGCCAGCCACATGAGCAACTCGATGCCCTGAGTGCCCGCCTTCTCGACCAGCTCATGGGTGCTGTACTGCGTAGCCCACGTGGGGTTTTCGATCAGGCTGCGCATGAACTCGAGGTCAAAGGGCTTGTTGATGAAGCCGGCACGCTCGCCGTCGAGCTGGTGCGACAGGCCACCGGTGCCGATCATCACCACCCTCTCATCCCCTTGCCACGACCGGACCGCACGGGCCACGGCCTGGCCGAGCTTGTAGCAGCGCTTGGCCGAGGGCAGCGGGGCCTGGACGGTATTGATGCACACGGGAACGACCTTCACCGGACATTGCTGGTCCGGCCAGAGCAGTGCCATGGGCAGGCTGACGGCGTGATCGATCAGCATCTCCTGGCAGGTCACCGGATCGAATTCCTCGTTCACCAGCGATTCGATGACATGCCACGAAAGAGCTTGATCACCGGCCAGCGGCGCCAAAGTGGGGATGCCCCAGCCTTCATCCGCATTGCGGTACTCGGGCGCAGCACCAACAGCGAAGGTGGGCATCTTGTCGAGAAAGAAATTGAGGCCGTGGTCGTTGTAGAAGACGACGGCAACATCGGGCTTCACTTCCGACAGCCAGTGCCGAACCGGCACGAAGCCGTCGAAGAAGGGCTTCCAGTACGGATCGCTCTGCAACCCCTTGGCGATGGCACCGCCGATGGCGGGTACGTGAGAGGTGGTGATGCCACCGACGATTCTGGCCATGATGTGCTCCTGCGTGCCGTGGACCTACCGTTGACTGTTGGCGGCCACGAGCTTGGCCTTGAACTCTTCCTTGGTCACACCGGTCTGCTGGGCACCGATGTCTTGCATGTCCAGGCCGAAGATGCCGGCGAACTTGGCCAGGTAGTAGGCATTGCCGCCAGCGGCGATGAGTTGCAGCACGTTGCGGTTGCGGATCGCCTCGCGCTGCTGCTCGTTCAAGCCGTAGTGCGCGCAATAGGCGTCTTCGTTGTCGAGAAAGGCCTGGCGGTTGGCTGCACTGTTGAACGAGTAGCACATCTTGTTGAGGGCATAGCCTTTCATGGCTTGCACGCTGTCGAAGATCACTGTGCCCGGGATCTCCGGGTGGGTGCTGGCCATGAACATCTCCCTGCAAGTTGCGACATCGGCAGAGATTCTGACCGCGCGTTCCCCGGTGGATTTGCGATTCATCAATGTCGCTTGCAGTGGCTCACCGCGTTGCGGACATAGCAGATATGGCGCCTTGGCATGGCGCATCCAAAGATCGAGCCGCGGCCGCGCTAGGAACCGGCACCGCGAGGCGCCGCGCGCGCCCGCGCCGCGCGCCGCAGCACCGCGACGAAGAACGCAGCAAAGGCAAGAGCGCCAGTCGTTCCGGCCAGCGCCGCTGCCAGCGCGACCGGCACGCTGTCGAGCGCGATCGCCAGCGCGAGCAGCGCGAGCGCCGCCGCGTGGCCCAAGCGATGCAAAGCCAGAGCACGCTCGTCGGTCAGCGCCGACGGTGTCGGTGCGCGCTTGACGGTGCCGCCCAGATGCATCGCCACCAGGAAAGGCACGATGCGCTGCAGGATGCCAAACAGGAAGCTGGTCAACCAACCGAGGAGCGCACTGGCCATCAGTGCGGTCACCAGTCCTGAGCGCTCACGATCGAACGCCCACCAGACGGCGAGCGCCCACGTCACGCCGAGCATCAGCCACGCCAGCCGCACCAGCTGGAACGAACCGCCAAGCTCGCGGCGCAGGCCCTGGCGCATCACGCCGCGCATCGAAACCACATGCCACGCGGTGGCTGCCGTCGCAGGCGCGATCGCAAACAGCAGTGCCTGCGGCGGCCACCGATCGAGCGCCACCGGCACCGTGAGCCCGAGTGCGACGGTGCAAAGCACCGCGATGGCAAGCTGCGTGCGCTCGCCCGGCACCGGGCCGAGCGCGAACATCGGCACCAGCACATTCGACAGTCCGAATGCCAACAGCCCCATGAATCCGAACACCGCCGCCGTGACGTGCAGCATCCGCAGCGCCTGTCGCGGCCAGGCGCCCCAGCCCGCCCAGGTGGCGACCATCGCGAATGCGCTGGCCAGGGCTACTGCGAGCGCGGCCAGCGCGAGCCAGCCCATCGTGCGCACGCCAGGCATGCCGCGCGCGCCAGCCAGGTTGCGCGCCAGCAGCGCCACATAGACGACCAGCGCGGCGACCACCGGCAGCGCGGCCAGGGCCATCGCCAACGGCCATTGCATCGCGATCGCCAACACCAGTGCCGCCACGCCCGGCGCGTACAGCCACCACACTGCGTCGACCGCGCGGCGCGAGGCCAGCGCCTGTCGAGTCGCCACCGGCATCAGCTGCAGGCTGGCGCCGATCGCGCTCATCGCGAGCACGCCGAGCGTGAGCGCATGCAACGCGGCCAGCGGCCAGCCGATGCCGCCTGCGAAGTGCGGCACCTGCGGCGCGCCCAGGCCGAGCGCGACCCAAGCGATCACGTGAAACATCGCCGCCGCGCCGAAGAAACGCATCGGCAGCGACAGCGGCAACAATCGCCCGCTCGCGCCCTGCGCAAACGCCGCGCCGGCGGCACGCGCAGGTGGTGCGGCGCGCTCGGGCGGTGCGGGTGCGCGCAAGCTGCGGTCAGCCGTTGGCAGCAGCGGCTGCTTCGATCACCTTGCCGCCGATGATCAGCTGCAACACCTCGCTCGCACCCTCGTAGATGCGCAGCGCGCGGATCTCGCGATACAGGCGCTCGACCGTGCTGCCGCGCACGACGCCCAGGCCACCGAACAACTGCACCGCGCCGTCGATCACCTGCTGCGCCGCCTCGGTGGCGTACATCTTAGCCATCGACGCCTCGCGCGTCACGCGCACGCCCTGCACGTCGCGCTTCCAGGCGCTGCGATAGATCAACAGCGCCGACGCATCGATCTGCGTGGCCATCTCGCCGAGCCGGGTCTGCGTGAGCTGGAACTCGGCCAGCGTGCGGCCGAACATCTTGCGCGAGCGAGCGCGGGCCACCGCCTCGTCCATTGCTCGGCGCGCAAAGCCGAGCGCCGCGGCGCCGACCGTGGTGCGAAACAGATCGAGCGTGCCCATCGCGACACGGAAACCCTGCCCCGGTTCGCCGAGCAAAGAATCGGCTCCGACGCGGCAATCCGTGAGGCGCACCGTGCCCAGCGGGTGCGGCGCAATCACCGGGATGCGCTCGCTGGCGTCGAGCCCGGCTGTGCCAGCGCGCACGATGAACGCCGAGATGCCCTTGGCCCCCGGCGCCTCGCCGCTGCGCGCGAAGATGACGAACGAATGCGCGATGCCGGCGTTGGAGATCCAGGTCTTGGTGCCGTTCAAGCGCCAGCCGTCACCGTCGCGCACCGCGGTGGCTTGCATTGCGGCGGCATCGGAACCGGCATCGGGCTCCGACAGCGCGAACGCGGTGATCATCTCGCCCCGCGCCACCGCAGGCAGCAACGCCCGCTTTTGCGCCTCGGTGCCGAACAGGCTCACCGGCGCACTACCCAGGCCCTGCATTGCGAGCGCGAAGTCGGCCAGTCCCGACGCGCGCGCCAGCGTCTCGCGCGCGATGGCCAGCGAACGCACGTCGACGGCGGCGCGTGCGCCACCGTGGGCTGCCGGCACGCAGGCGCGCAGCAGGCCCGCGCGTCCGAGCTCGGGCACCAAGCACCGCACCAGCACGTGCGCGGCTTCGTCGGTGTCTTCGCCGTGCTCGTGCAGCAGCGCGGGCAGCGATCGATCGCACCAGGCCTGCAACTCGCGTGCGTAGGCGCGGTGGCCGTCGTCGAAGAACGGCCAGGCCAAATGTTCGGGGTCGGGATGTGCCATCGGTGCCTCCGTCGCAGGTCAGGGAAGCGGCGGCCGCATCGGCGTCAATTGCCCTCGAACACCGGTTTCTGCTTGGCCGCGAACGCATGGTACGCGCGCTCGAAATCCTGCGTCTGCATGCAGATGGCCTGCGCCTGCGCTTCGGCCTCGATGCATTCGCCCAGGCCCGAGCTCCACTCCTGCCAGAGCATGGTCTTGGTCATTGCGTGGCCGAACGTCGGGCCTTCGGCGAGGTCTTTCGCCAGCGCGTTGGCCTCGGCGAGCAACGCGTCGGGCTCGACCAGACGCGTGTGGAATCCCGCACGCTCGGCCTCTTCACCACCGATCGTGCGCCCTGTGTAGAGCCAGTCGGCCGCACGCGACAGCCCGATCAGGCGTGGCAGCAGCGTGCACGCGCCCATGTCGGCACCGGCCAGCCCGACGCGCACGAACAGAAACGCCAGCTTGCTGCGCGTGGTGGCCAGCCGCATGTCGGAGCCGCAGGCGATCATCGCGCCGGCGCCGGTGCACACGCCATCGATCGCCGCGATGATCGGTTGCGGGCACGCGCGCATGGCCTTGATCATGTCGCCGGTCATGCGCGTGAACTCCAGCAGCTCGGGCATCGACATCTTCACCAGCGGGCCGATGATCTCGTGCACGTCGCCGCCGGAGCAAAAGTTGCCGCCCGAGCCAGTGAACACCACCGCCTTCACATCGGTGGCGTAGGACATGTCGCGAAACAGATCGCGCAGCTCGCCGTAAGAGTCGAACGTGAGCGGATTCTTGCGCTCAGGTCGGTTCAGCGTGATGGTGGCGACCTTGCCACTCACCGAAAAGCCAAAGTGACGGGCCTCGTGGCGGGCCAGCTGGATTCGTTTCATGGTTCGACTCCTGGGGTTGTGATCGAACAGCACGGCCTAGAATCCGTGCCGCCTTCAAAGGACGTTGAATGAGCAAGACCACGACGATGACCGTCGAGATCCGCTTCGGCGACTGTGATCCCGCCGGCATCGTGTTCTTCCCGCGCTACCACCGCTGGATGGACGCGGCCTCGCTGCATTTCTTCATGACTTGCGGTGTGCCGCCTTGGCATGTGTTGGAACACACCACCGGCATCATCGGCACGCCGCTGCTCGAGCACCATGCGCGCTTCGTCAAGAGCGCTACCTACGGCGAAAAACTGCTGATCAGCACCCACATCGAAGAGTGGCGCAACAAGGTCTTCGTGCAGAAGCACGTGGTCACGCGCGATGACGACTTCATCTGCGAAAGCAGCGAGACGCGCGTGTTCTGCGTGCGCGACGCACATGATCGCCGGCGCATCCACGCGATCCCAGTGCCCGAGGACATCCGGCGCCTGTGCGAGTGAGCGCCGCATGCTCACCCCTCGCGATGCGGATCGGTCGCCCACGGCGCAGCCGGGCGCTCGGTGCGGGCCAGCCAGTCTTCGATCGCCTCGACATGCTCGGTCTCCTCGGCGGCGAATTCGGCAGCCAGGCGCTTGACCTCGGGGTCGGCGGATGACTGGCCGGCGCCGGCGTAGTACTGCATCGCCCGCAACTCGTTCTCACGCGCGTACAGCAGCGCGTCGTAGGGGTTGATCCGGTAGTCGAAGGCCTCGTCGCCACCCGCCTCGGGCGGCGTGCGCCAGAAGTATTCCCACGGGCCGATCTTGGGCAGGACCGTGCTGCCGGCCCGCTCGACGATCGAGTCGTGGTGCATGCGCGAGTAGCGCACCATGTCGCGAAACAGCGCCGACACCTCGTCGTTGCGGTGCGCCTCCATCATGTCGGCCAGCTCGTGGTAACGATCGGCGGCTTCGGATTCCAGCGCGATCGCGTGAGCCAGGAACTGGGGCAACGTGTAGTCCATCGCAAACCTCTCGAGTCAGGAGCTGGCCGCGTCGCGCGTCAGCCGCAATCGCACTTCGCCCGGTGGCGCGGGAATCTGCTGCGCCACCCAACCGCGCTCGGCCAGCTCGGGGTACAGCATCAGCGGGTCGCGGTCGAGGTGCGCCACCACGGCACGTGCATCGTCGATCGCTTCGATCAGCCGCACGATGGCCACCAGCGGCTGCGGCGCCGACAGGCCGCGCACATCGACGTGCTCGCCATCGGCATCGGCCCAGCGCCGCTCGCGTGCACCGCTCCCCGCCGCGCTGGCACAGCCGCATAGGGAAGGTTCGTTCATCTCAGCTCTCCTGGCCAAATTTGCGGTGACAGCCGCAGTAGTGCGGTGCAAGCCGGTGGCCGCCGCGGAACCGGCTTTGCCGGGCCGCTGGCGGCGCCCCCTCGAGGGGGAAGTGGCCGCCAGGCCGCAAGGGGGTGGTCCATCTAGCCAGCCATCGTCAGGCCGCCGCTGACGCTGAGCACCTGGCCGGTGACGTAGCTCGCCGAATCGCCGGCGAAGAACACCACCGCATCGGCCACTTCTTCGGGCCGGCCCAGGCGGCGGAACGGGATCGCCTTCTTCAGCGCCTCGGTCACCTTCTCGGGCACCGCCGCCATCAACGGCGTATCGGTGGGGCCCGGGCACACGCAGTTCACGCTGATCTGGTAGCGCGCCACTTCGCGTGCCAGCGACTTGGTGAACGCGATCAGCCCGCCCTTGGCGCCCGAGTACACGGTTTCTCCGAGGCTGCCCACTCGGCCGGCGTCGCTGGCGATGTTGACGATCTTGCCGCTGGCACGCTGAATCATCTGCGGCAGGAACGCCTTGGTCAACCGCATCGGGCCGATGAAGTTCAAGCCGATGATGCGATCCCACAGCTCGGGCGTGCCCTCCCAGAACGGATGCGTGGTGCCCCAGCCGGCACCGTT
>JBIODO010000130.1:0-9816 GCA_044445225.1 Burkholderiales bacterium | reverse complement strand
GCCCAGAAGAGATCGGCGTGTTCCCGCTCGCTGGCGCGCAGCATGCGCCCGTCGGCAACGATCACGTCGGCCGCGATCAGGTTGTCCACCGTCATTCCGTGCTTGCGCGACAGCCAGCCGAAACCCCCGCCGAGCGTGAGCCCGGCCACACCGGTGGTCGAATTGATGCCGACAGGCGTGGCCAATCCAAAGGCCTGGCATTCGTGGTCGAAGTCGCCCAGCGTCGCCCCCGGCTCGACATGCGCCACCGACGCGACCGGATCGACGGTCACGGCCCGCATGTGGGACAGGTCGATCAGCAGGCCGCCATCGCACACGGCGTTGCCCGCGATGTTGTGGCCACCGCCCTTGACGGCCGTCAGCAGGCCGTGGCCGCGCGCAAACGTTACGGCCTGGCGGATATCGGCCACGCCGGCACAACACACCACCAGCGCCGGCCTGCGATCGATCATGGCGTTCCAGACCGTGCGTGCGCGGTCGTAGCCGTCGTCGTTCGGAAGCAGCAGCCGCCCTCGCAGCGAGGCTTTCAACTGCTCGAGCGCGCCAGCATCGAACGTGACCGCCTCACCGTTGACTCCGACGACTCGCGCGCTGTTCATGATCTGGCCTCCATGTCGAATGGGTCCACCGCTTCGATCGTGGTTGCCGTCTTTGCGTTGCCCGTGCCGAAGTCTTGGGCAGGCACCGCAGGCGCGCCATACGCAGCCCTGCGTATGACGACCCACCCGCACCTCAGGCGGGCGCCTTGCGCTCAGCGCGGCACCTCGGCACCCTCGACCTGGATGCCGATCTGCGTTGAATCA
Organism: Burkholderiales bacterium; assembly: GCA_044445225.1. Classification (GTDB taxonomy): domain Bacteria; phylum Pseudomonadota; class Gammaproteobacteria; order Burkholderiales; family Burkholderiaceae_C; genus JAEUPI01. Next base: position 9,013 of record JBIODO010000130.1, on the reverse strand, counting down.
CCCGTCGCGCAAGACGCGCGGCGATTCAATCGTCTTCGTGATGGTCGTGATCGTGGTCGTCGCGCGGCGCCACACAGACAAAGCTGGCGGCGTCCTCGATGCTGCCGTGTCCCTTGTACTGGGCGTGCTCGGGGTACGCGCACAGTGGCCGGGTGCGGCCCGGCCACGGGGTGTCGGTGCCTGCAGTGCCCAACAAGCTGTCGGGCGCCTTGCCGCCCTCTACCCATTTGACCAGCGCCGAGAAGGCGTCGAACTGCGACGTGGCGGGTCCGCCACCGCAGTGGTTCATGCCCGGCACCACGTACAGGCGCGCGAAGTCTTGCGTGCGATGCAGGCCACCGTTGTCGTCGACGAGGCGGTTGTACCAGCGCTCGTGGTACTTGGTCGAGAACACGGGGTCGGCCTGGCCCGAGTAGACGATCAGTTTGCCGTCGTTGCGGCGAAAGCGCCGGTAGTCGGTGGAGCCCGTGCCCATGAAGTCCATCGCGGACTCGGCGAACGCGCCGCGCGCAAAGATCTTCGGTGCGTCGCTGTCCATGTTGAAGCTCAGCACCCAGGGCACGAACGAGTCGTTCAAGCCCGAGAAGGCGGGGCTCGGCCCTGCCGTGGTGACCACGCTGCTGCCCTTCAACGCGGTGCCGCCGGTGGCCGAGTTGGGCGGCGTGGTGAAGATGAACGGCAGCGCGCCGCCACCGAGCGTGGTGTTCAGCGACGTGTTGCCCGGCGCGGGAAGCAGCGGGCCAATCTTCCAGATGCGCCAGCCGGGCGCGGCGATGCCCGGATCCCAATACCAGCCCGCGTACAACGATCGGCCGTGCGAGTTCTTGGCACCGCCGAACACCTTTTCGAGCGCGGTGACCTGCGCGCCCGACAACGCGCCGGTGCCGGCTGGCCCCAGCGTCTGCGGATCGAAGTGGCACGCGGCCCGGTTGAACACCATGCCGTCGACCACGCCGTCTTGGGCGTCGCAGGCCTGCAGGATGGCGTCGCCCACCGCGCCGAGTTCGGCCGGAGTGAACGAGCTGGCCAGGTCGGGGTTGCCGAACGGCGTGGTGGTGCGCGCAGCCGCCGCAAACGCCTGCGAATCCCACGCTTCTGCCACCGCGGCCTTTGGCAGATCCATGCCTGGGTTGCCGGCCACGATACCGTCGAAGAAATCGGGGTAGCGCTGCGAGAACATCAGGCCCTCGCGTCCACCTTCGGAGCAGCCGGCGAAGTACGAGTACTTGGCCGGCTTGCTGTAGAACCGCTTGGAGATCGCCTTGGCCGCAGTGACCACGCGCGCGGGCCCGTTGTAGCCGTAGTCACTGCGCGCCTGCGGGTCGAATCCGAACTGGAACGAGCCGGCCAGCGGCGTGTTGTTCACGGTGTTGTCGTGCCCACTGTCGGTGGACACCACCGCGTAGCCTTGCTGGATCTGCGCCGCATCGGCGTTGCCCAGGTTGCCGTCGGTGCCGCCGCCGCCTTGGTAGAAGAAGCGCTCGTTCCACGCGGTGGGCAATCGCATATGGAACTTGATGGCGTAGGGCTGGCCGTCGAGCCCGGTGCGCGGATTGATCACGCCCACCACCTCGCAGTGCTCGGGCAGCGTCGCACTGGCCGCATTGAGCTGCGCCGTGGTGATCGTGGCGCCCTCGATGAACGACCCCAGCAACGAATCGCAGGCCACGGGTTGGGCGGCGTGAGTGGGAAATGCCGCGCCGATCAGCAGTGCCAAGGGTGCGCCCGCGCGCACGAACGTCGAGTTCATCGTGGTCTCCTCGTGGTCATCCAAGGGCTCCCGCCATGCCCGTTCGCTGCGGGCCAAGTCATTACTATCCATAACTACTTGAGGCCGTGCCAATAGGGCTTTCCCGCGCCGGCACGAGCGAGGCCCGATGGCCCGGCCTCGCGGTGAAACCGTATGGTCGGCAACAGTTTCTTCGGCGGCAGGAGCTGGCGGCCGCCCGCAGCAGGTAACTCAGGGACGCCGTTGCGCCGCCACCTTCTGCAGCAGCTCGAATAGCATCGCCCGCTCACCGGCGGTGAACTGGCTCAGCAGGTCGCTTTCCATCTTGTCGGCGATCTGTCTGGCCTTGGCGTGCAGTGCGCGGCCCTTCGGCGTGAGCTGGATGTACTGCATGCGGGCATCGTGGGGGTTGCGGGTGCGCTTGACGAGCTGGCGCTGCTCGAGACGGTCGAGCACGATGGTGAGATTGGGCGCGGCGACGCCCAGCGCCGTCGACAGCCGTTTGTGTGTGACCTTGTCATTGGTGTCGACCAGCGTGAGGATCGAGAACTCCACTTGCCGCAGCCCGAGCGGCAGTCCGATCAGCGTGTCGAAGATCTTGAACGCGGGGATGGCCGCCTGGGCGATGTTGTAGCCCAGCAGCCTCAGCATTTCAGATTGGTCGAGACCGTGCGACATAGGAGCAGAGACCGGCAGTGACGTCAGTCTACGCGGCGCCCCGCCACAAACCTCGAGACACCGGGCCCATTCAGCTCGCGGGCCGATGGGGCAACCGGCGCTCGCAGTGTTGGCTGCCTTGCCGCAGAGGCGCGCTCCCACGGCCGCGACCTATGATGCGTCTGCCTTTAGAACCGCGGACCATGACGTCCCTCGCTTCAACCGTCTCGGCCACTGCCGCCATGGCCGCGCCCTGGCGCGCGACCTTCGTCGACGCCGAGCCCGCGCTCGCCGATCTGTTCGACCGTCTGCACCGCGCGCACGACCCGCCGGTGCAGGTGAACCGGCAAGCCGACGTGAAACCCGACGAGTTGCCCGCGATCCTCGACGGCGCGCCGATCGCGATCGTCGACCACACGGCGTTGCCGACGGCGGTGGCGGCGCGCTGCCCAGGGCTCCGGCACGTCGTGTTTCTCGGCACCGGCGCGCGCAGCTACATGGACCCCGAGGCGCTGGCCGCGCTCGGCATCGCGGTGCACACGATCAAGGGTTATGGCGACACCGCGGTGGCCGAGTGCGCGTTCGCGCTGATGTGGGCAGCGGCCAGAGGGCTTGCCGCAATGGACCGCGAAGTGCGCCAAGGCCGCTGGCCGCGCACCGACGGCATGCAGCTGCGTGGCAAGACGCTCGGACTGATCGGCTTCGGCGGCATCGCACGCGAGCTGGCCCGGCTCGCGCTCGGTGCCGGCCTGCGCGTGGTCGCATGGAACCGCTCGCCGCGCGATCATGCCGGCGTCGAGTTCGTCGGCATCGAGACGCTGCTGGCCGCCAGCCACGTGGTGTCGCTGCACCTGCTGCTCAACGACGAGACGCGCGGCTTTCTGTCGCGCGAGCGCATCGCGGCGATGCGAGACGGGGCCATCCTCGTCAACACCGCGCGCGGCGCGCTGCTCGACGAGCGGGCGCTGCTCGACGCGCTGGGCTCGGGCAAGCTCGCGCACGCCGGCCTGGACGTCTTCACGGTCGAGCCGTTGCCGGCGCAGCATCCGTTCACCACCTTGCCGAACGTCACGCTGTCGGCACACTCTGCGTTTCGCACGCCCGAAGCGAGCATCAATCTGGTCGAGGCTGCGCTCGCGCATTGCCGGCGCATCGCGGCCGACCGTGGAGAACTCCGATGACATCCAGCTCGTTGGCGCGATGGTTCGCTGCGCTTGGCGCGTCGCTCGCGTGGATGGCAGGCACTGCCTGCGCCGCCGACGTGCACGTGATGATCTCGGCCGGCTTCTACGGGGTCTATTCCGAGCTCGGCCCGGCTTTCGAGCGCGCAAGCGGGCATCGCCTCGTCACGACGCGTGGTCCTTCGATGGGGGACTCTCCCGAGGCGATTCCGGCCCGCCTCGTGCGCGGCGAGCCCGCAGACGTCGTGATCCTGGATGGCGGGGCCGCCGACGAACTGGCCCGACGCGGGCTGGTGCGGGCCGAGAGCAAGACCGAGCTGGCACGATCGCTGATCGGCATGGTGGTGCGCGCCGGAGCCGCCAAGCCCGACATCGGCAGCGTCGAGGCGCTGCGCAGCACGCTGCTGGCGGCTCAGTCGATCGCCTACTCCGACAGCGGCAGCGGCACCTACCTGTCGACCACGCTGTTTCCGAAGCTCGGCATCGCGGAGCAGATCGCGGGCAAGAGCCGCAAGGTGCGCGGGCCGCCGTCCGGCGAGCCGGTTGCTGCGGTCGTGGCACGCGGCGAGGCGCAGATCGGCTTCCAACAGGTCAGCGAGCTGATCCACGTTGCGGGGATCACGTTCGTGGGCACCCTACCGGCCGAGGTGCAGCCGATGACGTTTTTCGCCGGTGCGCTCACTACGTCGGTTAGGCAGCCCGAGGCGGCCAGTGCGTTGATCCGCTTTCTCGCGTCGCCCGAGGCGGCGGCGGTGATCAGCAAAGCCGGGCTGATGCCGCTGGCCGCGAGGTAGCTCGCGTCCGGCTGACGGTCAGGCCCTGAGAGCGAAGCGGGCGAACTACCGTGCGCGCAGCCGCATGCGCAGGCCCACGGGCACCATCGTGAACGACATGCGCTCCTCGGCTTCGTCGGGGCCTGCCGCGGTGACCGATTCGATCTCGAATCGCGTCAGCAGCATGGCCAGCATCATCTTCATCTCGGTCAGCGCGAGGTAGCGGCCCGGGCACATGCGCGGCCCCGCGCCGAACGGCATGGCCACACGCTTGCCGGGGCCCGCCGCCTCGCCCAGCCAGCGCTCCGGGCGGAACGCCAGTGGATCGGGAAAGTGCTGCGCGTTCAGGCCGTCGTGGCGCAGTGCGCACCACAGCATGGTGCCTTCGGGCACCCGCACGTCACCGAGCTGCGTGTCGCGCAGCGCCTCGAAGACGAGGAACGGCGCCACCGGCTTGAGCCGCATCGTCTCGTGCAGGCAGGCCTCGATGGTCTCCAGGCGCGCCAGGTGCTCGGGCGTCAGCGGCTCGGGCCCGCCGGCGACGCGCAGCGCCTCGTCGCGCGCCCGCGCCATCGCCGCGGGATGGCGATGCAGCAGGTGCAACAGCCAGGCCAGCGTGTTGGCCGTGGTGTCCTCGCCGGCCAGCAGCATGGTCAGCACGTTGGCCGACACTTGCTCGTCGCCGATGCCGGTGCGGCCTTCTTCGGCGGCGACGATCATCGCCTCGAGCAGGTTGGGTGGCTGCTGTCGGCGCGCCGCGTCGGCGTGCAGGCGTTGCCGGCCCTCGGCGATGACCTCGGCGATCGCGCGCTTGACTTCGGCCACGCTGCGCTCCAGGGCGCGGTCGGCCGGCAGCTTGAACCAGCGCCAGTACGGCAGCGGCGCCATCAGGCGGCGAAACAACGCTGGGAAGATGCGATCCAGATGCTGCTGGATCACGTCGCCGTCGGACTCCAGCGTGTTGATGTCGCGCCCGAACGCCAAGCCCGCCACGGTGTCCACCGTGTAGCGCATCAGCTCGGCCTGCAGATGCAGCGAGCGCCCCTCGTCCGCCGCCTTTTGCCAGCGGCGGTGCAGGCGATCGGTCACGCGCTGCAGCGACGGAAAGTACGCGCGCACGCGGCTGGGATCGAGCCCGCTCATCACCATGCGGCGCTGCGCGCGCCAGGCCTCGCCCTCGGAGCCGAAGAGCCCGGGCTTGAGGCCCATCTCGCGCGAAACCACCTGCAGCTGCTGCGTGCGGCGCCAGCCCTGCGGGCGATCGCGCAGCACGTCGGCGATGAGGGCATGGTCGGACACCACCAGCAGGCGGCGCCGGCCGATGCGGAATTTGAAGAGCGCGCCGTAGCGCCGACACCAGCGTTCGACGTCTTGGTGGATGACGTTGCGATGCAGTTGGAGCAGGTTGCCCAACAGCGGCCAGCCGCGTGGCCCGGGCAGATCGTCGATGCGGCGAAACGCGCCCGGGGCCGGGTCGGCGGCGTGGGACACGGTCATGGCCTCATTCTGCTCCTGGGAACACGCCAAGGCCTGCGAGCGCAGGCAGATCGACGAACGCGTGCCCGAGAGAGGCCGCACGGCCATCCTGCTAGAACCGATGCCGCTGACGTGCGCTCACTCGACCCGCACGGCGATGACGACGCGCCGGTTCTGCGCCCGGCCTTTGGGTGTGGCGTTGTCGGCCACCGGTTTGTCGGCACCGAAGCCGTGGCGCTCGATCGTGTCATCGCGCCAGCCGACCTTGACGAGATACTGGGCGACCGACTCGGCACGCCTTTGCGAAAGACCGGCGTTGTACTTGTCGCTGCCGACGTTGTCGGTGTGGCCGTCGACCCGGATGCGGTCGATTCCAACCTCGCGCAGCGTGCGCGCCAGGTCCGATACGGCGACACGTCCATCGTCGGACAACGTGTCGACGTCTGAATCGAACAGCAGCTTCACGCCGAGGCTGAGCTCCCAGCCCTCGTTGGCAGGCGCGAAGCCGAGCTTCTTGAGGGTGGCAATCTTCGCCTCCTTCGGCACGGCGGGCGCGGTCGAACAACCGAGCACAACCACGCAGCACAAGGCCGCGACACACGCACGCATGAGAGAAATGATGGTGCTGGACGACATGGACCCCTCCGATCGTCAGGCGATGTGCGCGTTCGTCTGGCCATCGAGCGCCGAGTCGAACACGCAATAGGAGCCCGGTTGGTTGGTCTTGGCGCGATACATGGCGGCATCGGCCGCCAGCAGTAGCGCCTGCGCGCTGGCGCCGTGCGCTGGGAACACGGCCACGCCGATGCTCGCGCTGCTGTCGATGGCGCCGAACCGCGCGCTCGCCACCGGCGCGCGCAGCGCAGCGGCGATCTCGGCGGCGATGCGGGTGGCGTCTTCGGCGCCGCGGATCGGCGCCAGCAGCACGGCAAACTCGTCGCCGCCGAGCCGTGCGACGACGTCGCTCTCGCGCAGCAGCGCGCGGATGCGGCGGGCCGTTTCGATCAACACGTCGTCGCCGGCGGCGTGCCCGAGGCGATCGTTGACCGACTTGAAGTTGTCGCTGTCGAGGTAGAGCACGGCGGCCTTGGCGGCATGGCCGCGGCCCGCGCTGACCGCTCGCGATGCGTGCTGCAGAAAACTGGCGCGGTTGGGCAGGCCGGTCAACGAATCGTGGAACGCCAGGTACGACAGCGACTCGTTGGCCGTCTTCAGGTCTTCGTGCTGGGCCACCAGATCGGCCTCGCGCGACTGGATCTCGGCCAGCAGGGCGTTGAAGTCCTCGCCCAGCGTGTGGATCTCGCGCACCACGGCGGGCGGGGCGCGCAGCCCGAGGGAGCGTTCGGTGCGCGCGGTGCGGGTCAACGACGCCAGGCTGTTGAGCGGGTTGACGATGTCGTGTTCGATGCGGCGCGACAGCCGCGCCACCCACCAGCCGATGACGGCCATGCAACCGATCACTGCGGCCACGACCTTGAACAGGTACTGCAGGTAGACGCCACCATTGCCCTGCACCGTGACGTGACCGACCTCGACGTCCAGGTGAGTGATCGGGGCCGTGGCCTGCAGCGGGAACAGCAGGCTGCCGATGCGCGCGAAAGTCGCGTCGACCGGGGCCTTGCCGTCGCGCACGTAGCTGGCCAGCGTCGAGCCGCCACGGCGCACGATGCCGGCCGACAGCAACCCCTCCTGCGCGGCGATCAAGGCCACCACCTCGGTTGCAGCGGCGCGGTCGTTGAACACCGTGGCCGCCTCGGCCGAGTAGGCGATCGAGCGTGCGACCAGCGTCAGGTTCTGTTCGACGTAGGTGCGCAGCGTCAGCAGCGACACCATGGTCAGCACCAGGCCGGCCGCGATGACGGCGACCAGGCCCAGACGCACGTGCGCAGCGCGCAGCGCATGCAGCAATGGCTGGCGGGCCTGGCTCATGGTGTGCCACCCGTCGCGCTGCGCGCCATGCGCAGCACCCGCGGATTGACACGAAGACCGCTGCGCGCCACCGCATCGAGATTGACGGCGAAGCCCACCACAGTGGCGGCGGACTGCAAGCAGAACATGCCGCCGTCGGTGCAGAACTCGGGGCCTTCGCCGATCATCAGCACCGGCCGGCCCACCGCGCTCTGCAGCAGGTTGCGCGTGGCGTTGCTCGCGAGTGCGCCGACGTAAATGGCGTCGCACTCGTCCAACGCAGTGGCGGCACCCTTGGCCGCATGCACCGGCACGCTCAGCTGCGGCGATCCGAGATCGGCCTCTGCCAGCAGTTCATCGACACCGCGCCCCTTGCCGACCGTGCACAGCCGGATCGATCTTGTCTCGCTCGGCCAGCGGGTGTAGCTCACGATGCCGGCGACGACGGTGGTCACCGTGGCCTGGCCGGGTTCCGCGATGACCGTGGCCGCTGGCGCATCGCCCGCCGCTGCGGCACCCGCCAGTGCGCACAGCAACGCCGCAGCGACGACGGCCGGCCCTGCGCCTCGGCGCTGGGCCTGCGCGGTCGGCATGGGGCGTTGTGATCGCGATTCGGGCATGCGGGAGCCGCGGCGGCGCTTCGGCGTGCCTCAGGATCTGGTGCGAGGCAGCTTGGCGCGCGACTTCGAGGTCGTTGGACTCTCAAGTATTGCGACGACGGTCTGGTTGACCAGGTCACCCGCGGCCACAGGCAGGCCAGCCGTGTCGTAGTTCTCGGCCGCATGTCGCACAGGCGATGCACGGCACGGGGTGCGAGGCCCTCATTGGACTGGCAGCGGCCGCACCCGTCGCGCTGGCACACCGCGACGGCGCAGCGCCCGTCGATGGCGCGCGAGGCCACGCCGGCGCGCCGGCCGCAGCGGTTTTCAGCGTCCCCAGAATTCGCGGGTCGCGATGCGCGCGCCTTCGGCCATGGCGGCCATCTTGGCCCACACCACGTCGGGGTCGACCGCGGCCTGGCCGACCCAGGTGCCAAAGCCGCAATCGCTGCCGGCGATGACGTTTTCGCGGCCCACCAACTTGGCATAGCTGCCGATGCGCTGCGCCACCAGCTCGGGGTGCTCGATGAAGTTCGACTTCGACTCGATGACGCCGGGAATCAGCAGCTTGCCCTCGGGCAGCTTGACGGTCTCGAACAGCTTCCACTCGTGGCCGTGGCGCGGGTTGGCCGCCTCCAGCGAGATCGCGCTCGGCCGCGCGCGCAGCACGATGTCGATCACGTCGGCCAG
>JBIODO010000129.1:0-9838 GCA_044445225.1 Burkholderiales bacterium | reverse complement strand
GGGCGAGGTGGCATGGAACACCGCCAACTGCCGCAACCGCCGCATCTTCAACGACCGCACCGGCCTGGCCTCGGCGCGCAACAGCAAGCCCTTCCTGCTGCAAACCTACCGCCGCGACATGGGCGCCGGTCAGTTCGTGCTACTGAAGGAGGCGGCGGCGCCGATCGTCGTCAATGGCCGCCATTGGGGCGGCTTGCGGCTGGCCTACAAGTTCTGATGCCGGGCGGCTCGCTCGCCGGCTAAGCCGCCAGTTCGCGCGACGGCGCCGCGGTCGAATCCAGCGGCTGCGGCTGCGACACGTCGGGCAGCGTGCCGGCCATCGTGCTGGTGCCTGCCTCGCGCGCCCCGAGACTGAACTCGAAGCACGCGCCACGGCCGAGGTCGCCGATGGCGCGGATCGCGCCGCCGTGGCGCTGGATGATGCGCTGCACGATCGTCAGGCCGATGCCGGTGCCTTGGTAGTCGCTCTCGTCGTGCAGTCGATGAAACGGCTGGAACAGGCGTGACGCGCGCGTGGCGTCGAAGCCGGCGCCGTTGTCGCGCACCTGGTAGACGAGTTGCCCGTCACTGCCGAGCACGCCGCACAGCGCCACCACCGCATCGGGCGTGCGACGCGTGAACTTGGCCGCGTTGCCCAGCAGGTTGGCCAGCACGATGCGCATCTGCGACTCGCTGGCCCAGGCATGCAGGCCCGGCTCGATCTGCCACAGCACGGGCGCCACACGCTCCACCGCAGGCAGGCTGGTGATCACCTCTTCGGCCAGGCGGCTGAGGTCGACGTTGGCGCGCTCGATTGCCTCGCTGGAGCTGCGCGCCAACGCGAGCAGCGCTTCCAGCGTGGTGAGCATCTCCTGCGTGGCGCGCACCTGCAGGTCGAGCAGTTCGCTGGTTTCGCCGCGCTGCGGCTCACCGAGGCGCCGGCGCAGCAGCTCGGCCAGGCCCTGCACGTGGCCGATCGGCGTGCGCAACTCGTGCGCCAGATGGCGCGCGAAGGCCTCGAGATCGCGGTTGGCCAGCTCCAGCTCGCGCGTGCGTGCGGTCACCGCCGACTGCAGCTGGCGGTTGTGCACGATCAACATCTGCTCGGCCTTCTTGCGCAGCGTGATGTCGCGGCCGACCCCGTGGTAGCCGACGAAACGCCCGCTGTCGTCGAAGCGCGGGGCGCCGCTCACCGACACCCAGATCGGCGTGCCGTCGCCGCGCGCGATGTGGAACTCCAGCGCGTGGAATGGCCGTCCTGCATCGAGGTCGCCGCGGTGCGCCCGCCACTGCGCCTCGGTGAGTGCGTGCGGGTAGAGCTCCCAGCGCGTGCGTCCCTCTGACGCTACCGCCAGGTCGCCCAGGCGGCGGCGCAGCTCTTCATCGGGGCGGATGAAGCGGTGCTCGGCGTCGGTGGCCCAGTACCAGTCGGCCGACAGGCCCGCCAGCACCGCGTAGCGTTGCTCGCTCGCCTGCAGGCGCCGAAACGACTCCTTGTGCACGGTGATGTCGTGACCGACGCCCTCGAAGCCGGCGAAGCGCCCGTCGCGATGAAAGCGCGGGCGGCCGGTGAGCGACATCCAGCCGCGGCTGTGTCCGCCCAGGCCTTCGACCTCGAGCTCGAGGTCGCGAAAGCCCTCGTGCCGCTCGAGCATCTGGTTGAACGCGGGCCAGCCGCCACCGGGCGGCTGCACGAAGGTCAGCTCGTCGTGGCGGCGCCCGAGCAGGTCGCCCAGCGCGCGGCCAGCCGGCTTGACGATCGGTGCATCGGCCGACAGCGACGACAAGCGGTGGCTCTCGTCGGTTTCCCAGTACCACTCGTGCGACAGCTCGACGCGCGCTTGCCAGCGGCGCTCGGACTCGCCCATCACGCCTTCCACCTGGTCGGCCAGATCGCCGAACGCCGATGGCTCGGCCGGCGGCATGTCGCGCATGCGCTCCACCGCCGAGCGCCAGGCGCCGCGCTGCAACTCGCGCGCGGTGCGGCGCAAGGTATCGGCAGCGAGACGCCGCGCACGCCACTGCACCAGCACCAGGCCCAGCAACGCGCCGAACGCCAACGCCGCCGGGAACAGCACGATCATCAGTTGGGTTTGCGCCCGCTCGGCCAGCATGGTGCCCGCCAACAGCGGCACCAGTGCCGCCAACGCCACCGCTGCAGCCGCCCCGGCGAGCAACGACAGCACCAGCGTGAACTGTTTGAGGCGATGCGCCGTGGTGCGGCCCACCGAATCAGCCGGCGAGCTTTGCGACCAAGGCATCGTCTCGGCCGTCGACGGCGAATGGGTTGAGCGGGGAGGGTGAGACGACCGCGGAGGGCCAGACGTGCGCGGCGGGCGCGAGGGGAATCGAGTGGGTCTGCTCTCTGAGGCCACCACGTGTCCTGGTCGATGCCAAGGGGTCGGCGAACGCCACGGCGCCCTCCGTCCCTCTGTTGCAATGCTCACATGTTTGCACAGGCAAACAATGTCGGCAATCGAGCATTGCCCTCATACCGCCAGCACGCAGGTGCTGGCACTCGTCCAGTTCAGGCTTGCAGCCCGCGCCTGCGCTTGCATGCGCCGGCCCCTTCGCAGGCGATCGCCAGCACGCAGGTGCTGGCACTCGTCCCGCTCAGGCCTCGAGGGATGCGCGGCTGCGGCGGGGGGGGTGCGCGCCGCTTGGCGAGTACAGCGCCGATCCGTGCTCTGGCATCAGCACATCGATCGCACGATCCAGTGCGGCCGTCGCGCGCGCCAGCGCGTCGCGCTGAGCCGCCACCTGGGCACTGGCCAGACCGAGCCGGCGCCGCAACGGCAACGGCGGGCCGCCGCGGCGGGCGGCTTGCATGAATCGTTCGACGGCCTGTGACAGGGCCTTTTGCAGCTCGCCCGCGTGCAGTTCGATGCAGCGCATGTCGCGCGCGCCGAGGGCCGACTGCAGATCGTCGAGGTGCTGCTCCACTCGATGCAGTAGCGCCTCGAGCTCGGCGTTGGAAACGCCACCGGCCAGCCCTGGCGTGGCCGCTTCACTGCGCACGGCAGCATGGCCCATGGCCGCTTACTCGCTGCCGCGATCGAGCAGTTCGCGCGTGTTGGCCAGCAACCGGTCCGCGATGGCTTGCGGGTCGATCTGATATTGGCCGTCGCGGATCGCGCGCGTCAGGCGCTCGACCTTTTGCGCGTCGAACGAGCCGTCGGCCAGGCCGCTGGCGATGACGCTGGCGGCAGCCGACAACTCCACCTTGGTGCTGGGCTCGGGGCTGGACGATGCCGTGGCGGCACCGCCTGCGGCGGGCTTGCGGTCGGCGCTGGCGGGCGCCAACGCGGATTTGTTTTCGAGCGGACCGATCTTCATCATGGGCTCCACGGTATGCGCTAACGCACCGCTGTGATGAGGGTGGTATCGGAATACGCGCCGCGGACTTTAGCCCTGGCGGCGCTGTTTCCGGCCCGGTCCCGCGTTCCAGGGGGGATTAAGCGTGTCGAAACGTAGCTGCCGCGATGTGTCACAGCGTCACCTCGATGCGGCCCTGCGCGGTGGCGCGGCCGCTGACGATGCGGCCTCCCTCGATTCGAACCTTCACGTTCTGGCCGTCGATGCCGGCAGCCAGGGCCTGGCCCTCGGCGCTGATCGCAAAGCCCGAGCCGACCGTCGTCACGCGCACGGTGTCGCCCGCGGCAAACCACTGGCGCGGCTTCAGGTCGGCCTCGCGCACCGCCTGGCCCGGACGCAATGCACGCGTCAGCGTGCGGCCCAGCGCCGCCTGCGGCTGGCGGATCACCGGGCTCGCTTCCGCGGCGAGGTCGACTTCGCTTTGCTGCAGATGCGTTGACTCCAGCAAGGTGCCGGGCGGCAGCGCTTGATTGACCGTCCATGCGTTGGCGAACACCTTCACGGTGACCGGCAGGAACACGCTCCAGCGGGCCCCCTCGTCGCAGCGCAGGCCCACCCGGGCGCGGCCCCACAGCCGCGTGCCAGCCGGCACGTAGGGCGTGATGCGCGTGCACGGCGCGAGCTTCAAGCGGGGGTCGAGCGCACCGACTTCGACCTCGACGCGCGCGCCTGCCGGCACCTGCGTCTGGCTGGCCAACTGCTGCACCTCGAGTGCCCATGGCTCGCTGCCCGCGCCCTGTGCACAGACGCCGACGCTTGCGCCCAGCAGCAGCGGGGCGAGCCCTGTTGCCAGCGTTCTCGCGAGCGCGTGGCCATGCCGTGCGGTCAGCTGATGAATTGACTTCTCCACGGCCAGCATCGTGAGGGCGCGGGCCGCGTCGCGGTGCGTCGAAATGGGCTGCGATGCACCGTCTTTTCGCACTCATGTCCGCGCCGCCCCTGCCCACAATGGGTTTGACGCCGTCCTACGCACCCGTGACATGCATCACGTTGCCAGAGCGGCGGCACAGCGCACGGCCCGCGGGTTGTGCAGGAAAGGATCCCGATGCAACGCCTCACTGATGCGCTCGACTTTCAGGCCCAGGCCCTGGTGCTGCGCGCCGAGCGCCAGCGCCTGATCGCCAGCAACATCGCCAACGCCGACACGCCGGGCTATGTGGCCCGCGACATGGATTTCGCGCGCGCGCTGCGCGAGGCCACCGGCCAGGCGCAGGCGGTGGCGCCGGCAGCCACGCAGGCGCGCCACCTCGCGGTGGCAGGCGGCGCGCGCGGCGAAGCGCAACTGCTGTACACGCGACCGGCGCAGGACAACCTCGATCACAACAGCGTCGACATGGACCGCGAGCGCGCGGCGTTTGCCGACAACACGGTGAAGTACGAAGCCACGCTGCGTTTCATCAATGCGCAGGCGCGCACGATGCTCGACGCGATGAAGTCGCCCAATCAAGCGTGACCTCGCGCACACGCAGGAGCTGAACCATGAGCCTGTTCCAGATCTTCAACGTCGCCGGCAGTGCCACCAGCGCACAGACGCAGCGCCTGAACGTGGTGGCCTCCAACCTGGCCAATGCCGACACCGTGGCCGGCCCCGACGGCCAGGCCTACAAGGCGCGCCAGGTGGTGTTCCAGACGCAGCTGATGGGCGAGGTGGCCGGCACCGCCGGCGCAGCGGGCGCCGCGGGCGTGCGCGTGAGCGAGATCGCGGAAGACAACACGCCGGGGCGCCGCGTGCATGACCCCAAGCATCCCGCTGCCGACGCGCAGGGCTATGTGACCTACAGCAACGTCAACCCGGTCGAGGAGATGGTCAACATGATCTCGGCTTCGCGTTCGTACCAGAACAACATCGAAGTGATGAACACCGCCAAGAGCCTGCTGCTGAAGACGCTGCAGCTCGGCCAGTGACGCCGCGACGCACGAGGAACTAGCACATGGTCACATCCACATCCGCGGTTCAGAGCACCAGCAGCACCGATGCGGCCAGCGCGGCTGCAGCGTTGGCTGGCGGCAACGGTGCCGACACCCAAGACCGTTTTCTGAAGCTGCTGGTCGCGCAGCTGCAGAACCAGGACCCGCTCAATCCGATGGACAACGCGCAGGTGACGACGCAGATGGCGCAGATCCAGACCGTGAGCGGCATCGACAAACTCAACAGCACTGTGCAAGGGCTCAACGCGCAGTTCGCGCAGTTGCAGGCGCTGAGCGGCGCGTCGCTGGTCGGTCACGACGTGCTGATCGACGGCAACCGCTTGGTGGCCGACAGCAACGGCGTGGGGCACGGCGGCTTCGAGCTCGCCTCGCAGGCCGACAACGTGAAGCTCGAGGTGCTCGATGCCAGCGGCCGCGTGATCGACAGCGCCGACCTGGGCGCCATGGCCAGCGGCCGCCACAGCTTCGACTGGACACCCGCGGCCGGCGTCAACCCGGCGCTGGCGTCGAGCTTTCGCATCACGGCCAATCTGGGCACCACGGCGGTGAACGCCACCACCTTCACGCGCGACCGCGTCGACGCGGTGAGCGCCGGCCCCAACGGCCTGGTGCTGGAGCTGGCACAAGCCGGACCGGTGGCCTATGACCAGGTCAAGGTCTTCGATTGATTTGATTTCACCCGTGAGCATCCGACAGGAGCATCCATGAGTTTCCAGCAAGGTTTGTCCGGACTGAACGCCACCGCCAAGAGCTTGGAGGTGATCGGCAACAACATCGCCAACGCGTCGACCTACGGCGCCAAGGCCTCGCGCGCCGAGTTCGCCGACGTCTACGCCGCCGCGCTCAACGGCGCCGGCACCAACACGATCGGCATCGGGGTCAACCTGTCAACCGTGGCGCAGCAGTTCACGCAGGGCAACATCCTGACCACCGAGAACCCGATGGATCTGGCAATCAACGGCGCCGGCTTCTTTCAGGTGACCGACGGCAACAGCCCGGTGGTCTTCTCACGCAACGGCCAGTTCAAGATCGACCGCGACGGCTTCATCGTCAACAACGAGTTGAAGAAGCTGCTCGGTTATCCGGCCAGCCCCAACGGCGTGATCCAGCCGGGCGCCGCGTCGCCGCTGCAATTGCCGACCTCGGGCATCAACCCGCAGGTCACCGGCCAGATCGACATGGAGTTCAACCTCGACTCGCGCCTGGCCGCCACCGCGCCCGCCGCAGGTGCTGCGATCAACTTCGCCGATCCGACCACCTACAACAACGCCACCTCGATGAGCGTCTACGACGCCAAGGGGCAGGACGTGGCGCTGACCTACTACTTCCAGAAGTCGGCCACCGACACCTGGAACGTGTTCGCGACCGCCAACGGCACCACCATCAATGGCACCGCTGCCGCGCCGCTGCCGGTGACGACGATCAACTTCCCGCCCAACGGCTCGGCGCCGACGTCGCCCGCGACACCGATCGCCATCAACATCCCGGCGTCGACCAACGCCGCCGGGGCTGCCACACTGGCCATTCCCGGTGTTCAACTCGACCTCACCAAGGCCACGCAGTACGGCGCGGGCTTCGGCGTGACCAACATGACGCAGGACGGCTTCGCGCCGGGCCAGCTCAACAGCATCAGCGTCGAGAGCAACGGCATCGTGATGGCGCGCTACTCCAACGGCCAGTCGCGCCCCGCGGGCCAGATCGAGATCGCCACCTTCCGCAACCCGCAGGGCTTGCAGCCGCTGGGCGGCAACGCCTGGGGCCGCACGTTCACCTCGGGCGATCCGGTGCTCGGCACGCCGGGCAACGGCAACCTCGGCGTGCTGCAGGCCGGCGCGCTCGAAGAGAGCAACGTCGACCTCACCGCCGAGTTAGTGAACATGATCACCGCCCAGCGCATCTATCAGGCCAATGCGCAGACCATCAAGACGGTCGACCAGATCATGCAGACCTTGGTCAACATGCGCTGACGTGCGACTGAACTAACCCAGGGGCCGCCATGGACCGCATGATCTATCTGTCGATGGCAGGCGCCAAGGCGACCATGCAGCGCCAGGATGCGCTGGCGCACAACCTGGCCAATGCGTCGACGCCGGGATTTCGCGCCGAGATGACGGCGTTTCGCGCGGTGCCGGTGCTGGGCGACGGCGCCAGCACACGCGTGTACGCGCTGGAAACCACACCCGGGTACAACGCCGAGTCGGGTGCCGTGGAGCCAACGGGCCGCAACCTCGACGTGGCGTTGAAGGGCAATGCGTGGCTCGCGGTGCAGGGCCTTGACGGCACCGAGGCTTACACCCGCGCGGGCTCGCTCGACACCGATCCCGAGGGCCTGCTGATCACCAAGACCGGCCTCACGGTGCTCGGCGACGGTGGGCCGATCACGATCCCCGCCAACGCGCAGGTGCAGATCGCGCCCGACGGCACCGTCAGCGCCGCGGTGGGCAACGCCAAGCCGCAGACGGTGGGCAAGCTCAAGCTGGTGACCCCCGAGGCGCCGCTGCAGCGCGGTGAAGATGGCCTGTTCCGTGCGCCCGAGGGCGACTTGAGCGCCGACCCCAACGCGCGTGTGCAAGACGGTGCCCTCGAGGGCAGCAACGTGAGCGCGGTGGAAACGATGATCGCGATGATCGCGGCAGCGCGCCAGTTCGAGCAGCAGATGAAGATGGTGGGGAGCGCGCAGGAAAAAGAGCAGGCCGCGACCAAGCTGCTGTCCGACAGCTGAGCCGCGCGACCTCTCAATAGCGCACGCCCAAGTGGGAGCGCCTACCGGTTCAGGCCGACATAGGCGCGCAGCAGCCGCGCGGTGTAGTCCATGACGCTGCGGATGGTCAGGTACCTGTGCGCGAAGCGATGTCCGGATTCGGCGATGTGCTTGAACGTCCCGGGCTGTGCCGCCTCCGTGTCGAGCACGCGTTCGACGTCTTCGTCCCGCCTGGCGAGCAGGAATTCCGCGCAGGGCTTGAGCGCCGGGAAGTAGTACAGCTCGTGCGGTGAGTCGTATTTGATGACGACGCCATTGCTGAACAGCCCCTTCACCAGGCGGGAGCAGGCGGCGCCGTTGCCATCCATCGAGATGAGGAACCGGTGCCGCAACTGGTCCTCCCAGCTCATCTGGCTGGAAAAGTAAGGCTGGCTGATCAGGCAAGCCCGCGCCTCGTCCGACATGCACTGGACCGCCTTCGCGATTCTGAACAGCACACGCGGGTTACCGTGGAAGTACGCAGCCGCCCGGAGCCGAGGGATGGTATGTCGGCGGATGTCCGCCGCACTCAACCATCCGCCGGTCGACGAGCCGACGAAGCAGGCGCTGTTCGTCTTCTCCTCGTAAGCCAGGGTGTCCCGCTCATGGCGGTACCAGTGCATGTGGAAGAAGTCCACGTCCGGGATCAGCAGGTTGTGCGCGCCACGTTCTTTCTGGAAGGCCAAGATCGGAAGGTTGACCGAGTCGGCGGGCATGTCGTTGACGTCCAGCGCGAAATCAAACGAACCGTCCAGCTGGCTGCGCGTCAGCGTCTTTGCCAGGAAGGCTCGGAATAGCAAAGCGCGCTTGAGGAAGCCTTGCTGCTCTTGGGTGGGCGCAATGCCTGCCAGGCGCTTGTCCCACATCCGGATGCGGTGGCCGCGCACCGAGAAGACGAATGCGCTGAGCGAGCGTTCGTTCAAGTCGCTCAGTGCCTGCTCGGCGGCCGCACCTGCGAGGGGTGGATGATCGTTCCAATAGGCCGTCTGCAGCGCGACCAGATGATCGAGTTCCTCGGGGGTCGCCAACGTGCCGGAAGCGCTCTTGCGCAATGCGAGCGCCATTCGCACACGAAACTTCCAAACGTCTCCAATCGTCTTCAGCGAAATGCGCATCGCAGCCTGTGACAACTGACGGGCCCGGCGAGCTTACCCTGCGCAGTGCGAGAGCTTGAGCGTGGCATGGCGGCTCGGCCACCAGCCCGCGGCCGCGGATGGGCGGATTCGGCATCGAGAAGGGGCCGCTAGGCAGCCCTTATTACGTCATCGCCGGGCTCAAGGTCGGCCGATCATGGCTCCAAACTTCGTGGAGCCATCACCATGATGCGTTCACTTTGGATCAGCAAGACCGGCATGGAAGCCCAGCAGACTCAGCTGGACACCATCGCGCACAACCTCGCCAACGTCGGTACCAACGGTTTCAAGCGCGGCCACGCGGTGTTCGAAGACCTGATGTATCAGAACCTGCGCCAGGCCGGCGCCAACAGCTCCGAGCAGACGCAGCTGCCCACCGGCTTGCAGGTGGGCCTGGGCGTGCGTCCGGTGTCGCTGTCGCGCAATTTCTCGCAGGGCAACCTGCAGCAGACCGGCAACACGCTCGACCTCGCAGTCAAGGGCAACGGCTTCTTCCAGATCCAGATGCCCGACGGCACCGTGGCCTACACGCGCGACGGTGCATTCCAGGTCGACGCGCAGGGGCAGCTCGTCACCAACAACGGCTACACCGTGCAGCCGGGCATCACGATTCCCGCCAATGCGCAGAGCGTCACGATCGCCGCCGACGGCACCGTGGGCGTGCTGCTGCCGGGCCAATCGG
>JBIODO010000128.1:0-9839 GCA_044445225.1 Burkholderiales bacterium | reverse complement strand
GTGCCGCACTTCATCGGCGTGCTGATCGGCCGCTCGGCGGGCGTCGACCTCAAGCACGTGCCCTACCGCGGCACGCAGCCGGCGATTCTCGAGATGATCGGCGGCCAGATCCAGTCGGTGTCGGGGCCGGTGGGCGAGTTCATCCAGCACGTGGCGGCAGGCAAGTGCCGCTTGCTGGCCACCACCGGCGCGCAGCGCAGCAAGTTCGCGCCGAACGTGCCGACACTGCTCGAGCAAGGCTTGAAGGACATGGAGTTCAACGAGTGGTTCGGCTTCTACCTGCCCGCCAAGGCCGCGCCCGAAACCGTGCAGCGCGCCAATGCAGCGCTGCGCACGGCGCTGGCCGAGCGCGAGGTGATCGAGGGGCTCGAGCTGATGGGGCTGGAATCGAAGTCATCGACGCCAGCAGAGCTGGGCGCGATGCTGAAGGCCGACACCGAACGCTGGGGGCCGGTGGTCAAGGCGATCGGGTTCACCGCCAATTCTTGATTCAGCGCACTTCTTCGGCCGTGCCACGCAGCCCCGCGCGCTGCGCGGCAGCGCGCACCAGGCCCTCGCTGCGCGCCGCTTCGGCGAAGCCGCGCAGATAGTCGGCCGCCACGCCGCGACCCTTGGGCACCGCGATGGCCAGATGCTCGAGGCCCCAGCGCCCGTCGAGCACGCGCGCCTCGGGCAGGCCGTCGGCCAGCTCGAACAGGATCGCCTTGTTGGTTGCAAAGGCGTCGATCTCGTGCCGCTGCAGCATCTCGCCCGCTGCCTGCAGCGACGGCGCCGGCACCAAGCGCGCCTGCTTGAACTCGCGACTCAGCGTGCCCTGCGACGTGCTGCCCTGCGAGACGCCGATGCGCACGCCGGGCCGGTCGACCTCGGCGAGCGACTGCACCGGCGAACCGGGCAGGGCGAGGTAGCCCAGCTCGAGCGCCAGCAGCGGCGGCGTGAAGTCGACGTCTTGCGCGCGCGCCGGCGTCGCGTTGGTGATCGTGAAATCGGCGCGGCCGCCCTTCAGCGCGTCGACGACCTCGGCGACGCGCTGGAAGACAACGATCTCGGCCGGCACGCCCAGGCGCCGCGCGAGCTCGCGGCCGATTTCCACGCTCAGCCCGCGCATCTCGCCGCTGGCGGCCAGGCGCACCATCGAAGTCGGGCTGCCGGGATACACCGCCACGCGCAGCGTGCCGGTCGGCGCGATGGCTTGTCGCACCTCGGGCGCAGGCGTCGTCGCGCAACCGGCCAGCGACGCAGCGAGCGCAAGGCCGCCGAGCAGAAAGAAACGACGAGCAGGGTTCATCATCGAAGTGCACCTCAAGCGTCAGTCCGGTTGGATGCGCGCCTCACGGATCAACTTGTCGTAGCGCGCCCGCTCGCTCGCAAGCAGGCTGGCAAAACGTTCGACCGGACCGGGCAGCACCTCGCCACCCGCGCTGGTGAGGCGCTCGGCCAGCTCGGGCGCGGCAAGCGCTTTCTGCACCCCGGCATGCACACGTGCCACCACCGCCGGCGGCAGGCCCGCCGGTCCGACGACGCCGTACCAGACCGAGGCCTCGAAGCCCGCGAAGCCCGACTCGGCGATCGTCGGCGCGTCGGGGAAGATCGGGCTGCGCGTCGGGCTCAGCACCGCGAGCACCCGCAGCTTGCCAGAGCGCACGTGCGGCAGCGCCTCCAGCGCGTTGACCGCCACCGCCTGCAGGTGGCCTGCGATCGCATCGTTCAGCGCCGGTGCACCGCCCTTGTACGGCACGTGGTTCAGCTCGATGCCGGCAGCCCGCTCGAACAGCTCGATCGCCAGGTGCGGTGTCGAGCCGTTGCCAGGGCTGCCGTAACTCACCGATCGGGGGGACGCCTTGGACATCGCGATCAGCTTGGCGATCGAGTCGATCGGCGTTTGCGCGTTGACCGCCAGCACGACCGGCACGCGGCCGATCAGCGCCACCGGTGTGAAGTCGCGCGCCATGTCGAACGGCGGCGGCTGGTACAGCGTGGGGTTGGCGGCGATCGAGTTGGCCGTCAGCATCAAGGTGTGGCCATCGGGTGCGCTGTCGATCAGCGCGCGCAGCGCGATGTTGGTGCCGGCACCGGGCTTGTTCTCCACCACCACCGGCTGGCCTAGACCGGGCGCGATTTGCTGGCCGATCGCGCGCGCGATGATGTCCACCGCGCCGCCCGGTGCGAAGCCGACCAGCAACTTGACAGGCCTGGACGGGTAAGCGCCAGGCTGTGCCCCGGCTTCGCGCGCAGCCAGCAGGGCGGCCGCTGCGAGGAAGCGGCGGCGATCGATGCCGGTGATCAGACAGGGGCGCTGCATGTCGTCTCCTGGTTGTGCTGCGTGCAAGGCATCAGAACACGATCGCCTGTCCTGGCACCGCAACGATCACCCGCACCACGCTCGACCCCATGGCGTCGACGAACTCCTGCGCGGTGCCGCGAGCGAGCGGGTTGGTGCCGTAGTGCATCGGAATCACGGCCTTCGGGCGAATCAGTTCCTTCACGGCCCAGGCCGCCTCGGCGGGATCCATCGTGAAGTTGCCGCCGATCGGCACCAGGGCCAGGTCGGGCTTGAAGCGATCGCCGATCAAGCGCATGTCGCCGAAGGCCGCGGTGTCGCCGGCGTGGTAGATGCGAAAGCCGTTCTCGAGCTCGATGATCCAGCCGAGCGGCTCGCCGCCGGGGTGCGTTTCGTCCTTGTTCGTCGCTGGATTGCGCCAGACGAAGATCGACGAGTGCTCGGCGCGCACCGCCGTCACCTTGATGCCCGGCGTCGGCTCGATGGTGCCGCCCTTGTTCATGCGCGGCAGCAGGTTGGCGGGCAGCACACCGAGCGTGGCCAGCGTCTGGTTCAAATCACCCGGCGCGCGCAGCGGCACGTTGTACTGCTGTGCCAGCGCGGGGGCGTCGGCGCTGTGGTCGAAGTGCCCGTGGCTGAGCAGCAGCACGTCGATGCGGCCGAAGGCGTCGAGCTGCTTGTAGGCCGGCGGCGTCAGTGGGTTGGTGCGCAGCCACGGGTCGGTGACGATGACCTTGCCGCCAGGGGTCGTGATCTTGAACGCGGCCTGGCCGAGCCAGATCAACTCGGTGCGCGCCGCGCTGGCGCCCGCCGCCGTTGTTGCCACCGGCGGGGACGGCGCGGCACACGCGGCGACGAGCGCGACGAGGGTCACGGCGAGTGCATGGCGGATCCGTGCGTGCATGAAGAATCACTCCGGCTTGACGTTGCCCGCCCTCACCACCTCGGCCCAGCGCGGGATCTCGCGCCGGATCAGGTCGCCGAAAGCCTGCGGCGTGGTCGGCATCGGCATGGCCCCTTCGACGGCGAGCTGCTGGGCCACGTCGGGCAGCGCGAGCGCCTGGTTGATCTCGGCGTTCAGCCGCGTGACGACGGCCCGCGGCGTGCCCGCTGGCGCGACAACGCCGTACCACTGGTCGGCCTCGAAGCCGGGGTAGCCGCTCTCGGCCACGGTCGGCACGTCGGGCAGCGCGACCACGCGCTGCGGGCTCGATACCGCCAGCGCGCGCAGGCGGCCGCTGCGCACGTGCGGGATCACCGCAGGCGCGCCGGTGAAGGTGCAGTCGACCTGCCCCGCGATCACGTCGGTCACCGAAGGCGCCGTGCCACGGTAGGGGATGTGCAGCATGAAGATCCCGGTCTTCAGCTTCAGCGACTCGAAGGTGATGTGCGCTGCGCTGCCATTGCCACCGGACGAATAGGTCAGCTGGCCCGCCTGCGCCCGGGCCGCCTCGACCAGACCTCGCAACGAGCGGATCGGCGAGGCTGCGTTGACCACCAGCACGTTGGGCACGCGAGCCACGAAGGCCACCGGCACGAAGTCGTCAACGGGTCGTACGGCAGCTTCGGGTACATCGATGGGTTCACTGCCAGAGCGCCGATGTGGCCCATCAGCAGCGTGTTGCCGTCGGGCTCCGCCTTGGCGGCTTCGGCGGCGCCGAGCGAGCCGCCGGCGCCCGGCTTGTTGTCGATGACGACGGTTTGGCCGAGCGCCATAGCGAGCTTCGGTGCGATCGCGCGCGCCAGGATGTCAGTGCTGCCGCCGGGCGGGAACGGCACGATGAGGCGCATCGTTCGCACTCCCTGCGCGCGCACAACGAACGGCACGGACAGCAGGCCAGCGAACAGGACTCGACGGGTCGGATCTGCTAGGAATGGCATCGGTGTGATCGAGCCTAAGGCCGTCGGGGCCGGCGCGAAACTACCGTATTCCTTGAGCGGCTATAAGCGGCCGTGATGGTCGCAATGCGCAGCGGCGACCATCGGGTGATGGCGTTTCGATTGCGCCACGCGACTAGACTCATCACGTGATGGTTGGCCGCGAGAGCTCCGTGCGGGTGCGCTTGGCAGCGTCGCTGCGGGCATGGGCCATGGCTTCGAGGCCGCACACTTTGACGATCAGCGTCAACCCGGTGCTGGTGGGTTGCGCGCTGGCGTGGGCCGAGACGGGCCACATCGACGTCGCGCTGATGATGCTGTCGGCGCTGGGTGCCTTGCTGCTGCAAACCGGCACCAACCTCGACAACGACGTCAGCGACTCCGAGCGCGGCACCGACCGCGCCGGCCGGCTCGGCCTGCCGCGCGCCACGGCGCTCGGCTTGTTGACGCCCGGCCAGGTGCGCTTCGCGTCGCGGGCCTGCTTTGCGCTGGCCACCGCGATCGGACTCGTGCTGGCGTGGCGCGGTGGCTGGCCGATCCTGATCGCGGGCATCGCGGCCGCGGCGGCGGCGATGGGTTATTCCGGCGGCCCGCGCCCGATCTCGTACACGCCATTCGGTGATGTCGTGGTGTGGCTCTTCTTCGGGCTGGTGGCGGTGGGTGGCACCTACTACCTGCAGACCGGGTCGCTGACGAGCGGCGCGCTGATCGCAGCGACCATGGTGGGCTTTCCGGCCACCGCGGTGCTGGTGGTCAACAACTACCGCGACCTCGATCCCGATGCGCTGGTCGGCAAGCGCACCTTGGCGGTGTGCCTGGGGCGGGCCTTCAGCCGTTGGGAATATGCGGTGCTGTTGCTCGGTCCGTTCGTGCTGCTCGCTGCGCTGGCCGCGCGGACACACATCCACGTGTCGCTGCTGTTGCCGTTGTTGTCGCTGTCGATGGCCATCGGTTTGGTGCGGCGCTTCTGGCGCGAGGCGCCAGGCCCGGCGTTCAATGCGCTGCTCGCGCAGACCGCCAGGTTCCAGGTGTTGTTCGCAGCGCTGCTGAGCGTCGCGATCCTGTTCGGCTGATCGCCGGCGCGCCACCGCGCGCCTGTTCGTCGCCCACCTCACGCACGCGGTGCCGGTCCGGCCCGGACTCGTCCTGCGTGCAACGCCGCGGCACTCAACCGGTGGCTGCATTGACGTAGATCAGTGCGCCGCGTCGACAGAGGCAGACACTGCGATGCGTTGATGGCACGCGGCCTTCGACAGGTCGCGTGCATCGACTTCCGCAACCCCGAGGGGAAGCCAGATGACGGAGACCTTTTACGAAGTCATGCGCCGGCAGGGCATCTCCCGCCGCAGCTACCTCAAGTTCTGCAGCCTGACGGCGGCCTCGCTCGGCCTCGCGCCGGCGTTCGCGCCGCGCATCGCGCATGCCCTGGAGACCAAGCCACGCACGCCGGTGCTGTGGCTGCACGGGCTGGAGTGCACCTGCTGCACCGAGTCGTTCATCCGCTCGGCACACCCGCTGGCCAAGGACGTGGTGCTGTCGATGATCTCGCTCGACTACGACGACACCATCATGGCCGCTGCCGGCCATCAGGCCGAGGCCGCGCTCGAGCAGGTGATGAAGGACTACAAGGGCAACTACATCCTCGCGGTCGAGGGCAACCCGCCGCTCGGCGAGGACGGCATGTACTGCATGCCCGGCGGCAGACCGTTCGTCGAGAAGCTCAAGCACGCAGCGAAAGACGCCAAGGCGATCATCGCCTGGGGCTCGTGCGCGTCGTGGGGCTGCGTGCAGGCGGCCAAGCCCAACCCGACCACCGCGGTGCCGATCAACAAGGTGATCACCGACAAGGCGATCGTCAAAGTGCCGGGCTGTCCACCGATCCCCGAGGTGATGACCGCGGTGGTGACCTACATCGCCACCTTCGACAAGATTCCCGAGCTCGACCGGCAGGGCCGGCCGAAGATGTTCTACAGCCAGCGCATCCACGACAAGTGCTATCGCCGGCCCCACTTCGACGCCGGGCAGTTCGTCGAGAAGTGGGACGACGAGGGCGCCAAGGCCGGCTACTGCCTCTACAAGGTTGGCTGCAAAGGGCCGACCACCTACAACGCCTGCTCGACCACGCGCTGGAACGAGGGTGTGTCGTTCCCGATCGGCTCCGGCCACGGCTGCATCGGCTGCTCGGAAGACGGCTTCTGGGACAAGGGCTCGTTCTACGACCGGCTGACCAACATCACGCAGTTCGGCGTCGAGGCCAACGCCGACAAGATCGGCGCCGTGGTTGCCGGCGTCACCGGCGCCGCCGTGGTGGCGCATGCCGCCGTCAGCGCGATCAAGCGCGCCGCCGACCGCAAGAAGACCGAGGCCAGCGACACCCACAAGGTGGAGAACTGATATGGCCGTCATCGAAACCCAAGGCTTCAAGCTCGACAACAGCGGCCGGCGCATCGTCGTCGACCCGGTGACCCGAATCGAAGGTCACCTGCGCGTCGAGGTCAACCTCGACGACAAGAACGTCATCCGCAACGCGGTGTCCACCGGCACCATGTGGCGCGGCCTGGAGGTGATCCTCAAGGGGCGTGACCCGCGCGACGCGTGGGCGTTCGTCGAACGCATCTGCGGCGTGTGCACCGGCGTGCACGCGCTGGCCTCGGTGCGCACGGTCGAAGACGCGCTGAAGATCAAGATCCCCGACAACGCCAACATCATCCGCAACCTGATGCATGCCACGCTGTATGCGCAGGATCACCTGGTGCACTTCTACCACCTGCACGCGCTCGACTGGGTCGACGTGGTCAGTGCGCTGAAGGCCGACCCGAAGAAGACCTCGGAGCTGGCGCAATCGATCAGCAGCTGGCCGATGTCGTCGCCGGGCTACTTCCGCGACCTGCAGAGCCGGCTGAAGAAGTTCGTCGACTCGGGCCAGCTCGGCCCGTTCCGCAACGGCTACTGGGGCCACCCGGCGTACAAGCTGCCGGCCGAGGCCAACCTGATGGCGGTGGCGCACTACCTCGAGGCGCTCGACTTCCAGAAGGAGATCGTCAAGATCCAGACCATCTTCGGCGGCAAGAACCCGCACCCCAATTGGCTGGTGGGCGGCGTGCCGTGCTCGATCAACCTCGAAGCCACCGGGGCGGTGGGCGCGATCAACATGGAGCGCCTGAACATGGTGTCGAAGATCATCGACGACACCATCGCCTTCATCGACAACGTCTACATCCCCGACCTGCTGGCGATCGCGTCGTTCTACAAGGACTGGGCCGCCATCGGCGGCGGGCTATCGAGCCAGAACCTGATGGCCTACGGCGAGTTCCCCGACATCGCCAACGACGACAGCAACAAAAGCCTGCTGATGCCGCGCGGCGCCATCGTCGGCGGCAATCTCAAGGAGGTGCAGCCGGTCGACCTGAGGGACCCGGCGCAGATCCAGGAGTTCGTCAACCACAGTTGGTACAAGTACGGCGACGAGACGAAGGGCCTGCACCCGTTCGACGGCGTGACGGATCCCAACTTCGCGCTCGGCCCCAACACCAAGGGCACCAAGACCGCGATCGAGTCGCTCGACGAGAGCGCCAAGTACTCGTGGGTCAAGTCGCCGCGCTGGCGCGGCCAGCCGATGGAGGTGGGGCCGCTGGCACGCTACGTGATCGGCTATGCGATGGGGCGGCCTGAGTTCAAAGAGCCGGTCGACATGGTGTTGAAGAAGCTCGACGTGCCGCTGACGGCGCTGTTCTCGACGCTCGGCCGCACCGCGGCGCGCGGCCTGGAGTGCTCGTGGGCGGCACACAAGATGCGCTACTTCTTCGACAAGCTGATGGCCAACCTGAAGGCCGGCAACCTCGCCACCGCCAACGTCGACAGCTGGGAACCCAGCACCTGGCCGGCGCAAGCGCAGGGCGTGGGCTACTGCGAGGCGCCGCGCGGCGCGCTCGGCCACTGGATCAAGATCAACAACACCAAGATCGACAACTACCAGTGCGTGGTGCCGACCACCTGGAACGCCGGTCCGCGCGACGGCAAGAACCAGATCGGCGCCTACGAGGCGGCGTTGATGAACACGCCGATGGCCAAGCCCGACGAGCCGCTGGAGATCCTGCGCACGCTGCACAGCTTCGACCCCTGCCTGGCCTGCGCCACGCACGTGATCTCGCCCGCCGGCGAGGAGATCACGCGCGTCACCGTCCGCTGACGCGCACGGAGGCAACGATGAGCACACAAGACAGCAAGCTGTTCCCGGTCTACGTGTGGCAGGCGCCGGTGCGCATCTGGCACTGGGTGATGGCGCTGTGCATTGTGGTGCTGGCCGTCACCGGCTACCTGATCGGCTCGCCCCCGCCGTCGATCGGCGGCGAGGCCAGCGAGCATTTCATGTTCGGCTACATCCGCTTCACGCACTTCGCGGCGGCGTACGTGTTCGCGGTGACCTTCGTGCTGCGGGTGATCTGGGTTTTCGTGGGCAACCGCTTCGCGCGCGAGATCTTCACGGTGCCGGCCAAGATGCTCGACAAGCAGTGGTGGGGTGGCCTGATCGACCAGACGCGGTACTACCTGTTTCTCAAACAGGAGGCGCGGCCCTGGCAGGGCCACAACCCGCTGGCGATGGCGGCGATGTTCTTCATGTACGTGCTGGGCACGGTGTTCATGATCTGCACCGGCTTCGCGCTGTACGGCGAAGGGCTGGGCATGAACAGCTGGGCGTTCGCGCTCTTCACGTCGTGGGTGATGCCGCTGTTGGGCTACAGCCAGAACGTGCACACACTGCACCACCTGGGCATGTGGTACCTGATCCTCTTCACGCTGGTGCACCTGTACATGGCCACGCGCGAAGACATCATGTCCCCGACCACCGTCATGAGCACGATGGTCAACGGCTGGCGGGTGGCCAAGAAGTGAGCGCGCGTCCTGATCCGACGACTGTGGAGTCCGCGGGCCGCGTGCTGGTGCTCGGCATCGGCAACCTGCTGTGGGCCGACGAGGGCTTCGGCGTGCGCGCGGCCGAGGCGCTGCATCAGCGTTATGCGCTGCCGTCGTCGGTGTCGCTGGTCGATGGCGGCACGCAGGGGCTCTATCTGCTCGATCAACTGTGCGCGGCCGACCGCGTGCTGGTGTTCGATGCGATCGATTTCAAGCTGCCGCCGGGCACCTTGCGCGTGTTTCGCGATGACCAGGTGCCGGTGTGGACCGACACGATGATGAGCCTGCACCAGGCGACCTTCCAGGAGTTGCTGGCGCTGGCGCACCTGCGCGAACGCTTCCCGCAGCGCATCACGCTGATCGGCGTGCAGCCCGTGGTGCTCGACGATCTGGGCGGCAGCCTGAGCCCGTTGGTGCGTGGCCGCATCGACGAGGCCGTCGCGCTCGCCGTGCGCGAGCTGGCGGCCTGGGGCGTGCCAGCCATTGAACGGTCGCAGCCGCCCGACAAGCTGCTCGGCGCCGCTGCACTCGCGTTGCCGATCTACGAAGCGGGGCGCCCTGCTGCGGACCAGGCCTGCCGCATCGGCGATGCGCGCTTTCTGAGCCAGGTACACGCCGGGGAGCGCGGCTGATGTGCATCGGCGCGCCGCTCCAGGTGGTCCAAGTCGAGGACAGCTTCGCCTGGTGCGAGGCCGACGGGCAGCGCGAGTTGCTCGACATGATCCTCGTCGGTCATCAACCGGCGGGCACCTGGGTGCTCGGCTTT
>JBIODO010000127.1:0-9841 GCA_044445225.1 Burkholderiales bacterium | reverse complement strand
GCCGAGTCGTCGTCGGCCGAGCGGCCGGGCGCTCAATCCACGCTCACCAAGCTGGCCGAGCTGGTGTTCGTCGAGGCCTTGCGCCGCTATGCCGAGAGCCTGCCGCCGGGTGGCAAGGGCTGGCTCGCGGCCGTGCGCGACGCGCAGGTCGGACGCGCGCTCGCGCTGCTGCACGCCGAGCCGGGCCGCGCGTGGACGGTGGACGAGCTCGCGCGCCAGGTGGCGCTGTCGCGCTCGGCGCTGGCCGAGCGTTTTGCCGCGCTGGTGGGCGAGCCACCGATGCAGTACCTGATGCGCTGGCGCCTGGCCGTGGCCGCACGCACGCTGCGCTCGGGCAGCGAGGCGCTGTCGCGCGTCGCCGAGCGCAGCGGCTATGAGTCGGAGGCCGCGTTCAACCGCGCCTTCAAGCGCGAGTTCGGGTTGCCGCCGGCTGCGTGGCGCAGGGCGGCGTGAGCGAACGCCGTTCGCTCACTGCACCACCGCAGCTGCAACGGCCGAGGCCGCGTCGCAATCGTTCTCGTCATCGTCGTCGTCGAGAAAGTCGACGATCCACGCATTGATCACGTCGGCATGTGTCAACGGCGCCATGTGGCCGCAGCCCGCCACATCGATCAATCGCCAGTGCGTGAAGCGCTGGTACAGCACGGCCGCCATCTCGGCCAGCGCCGGCCGCGTGGTGCGGCCGCGCATCAGCAGGGTCTGCGCGCTGACGCCGGCAAAGGCACCGGCGCGCATCGGCACCATCGCCGCGTCCCACTCGTGCAGGTTGGGCGGCAGCAGGCTGGCGATCAGCTGGCGTCGCTCGGGTGGCGTGGCGGCCCACGCGCCATCGCCGTTGAAGTAGTCGACGAAGCGCTCGGCCGCGGCCAGCCAGTTCCCGTCGCCGCCGCACTGCTGCAGATGCTGATGCAGCGCCTGGGCCTCGACCGCCGCCTGCAGCCGGCCATGCGCCTTCAAAAGGCCCGGCAGCATCGGCTCGTACAGCACCAGCTTCGACACCCGCGGGCCCAGCACGTGGGCCACCTGCAGCGCCACTGCACCGCCCCACGAGTGGCCCACCAGTCGCAACGGCGTGTCCAGGCCCAGTGCTTCGACGAGGCCGAGCACCACTTGCGCGGCGTCGGCGATCGTCTGCCGGCGCGACGGCTGCCACGCGGTGGTGGCCCCGTTGCCGAGCAGGTTGGGTGCCAGCACGTGATGGCGCGGGCTCAAGCGCTCGACCAGCTTGCGCCACTGCCGGTTGCCGCTGGCCGAGCTGTGCACCAGCACCACCGGCGCGCCGCGGCCCGCCTCGAGGAAGTCGATCTGCAGGCCGTGGCGCTGAACGATGGGCACCGATTGCTCCTCACCGGCCGCACAATCCGCTTGGCATCGCGGCTTCCGCCATGGCGTCAGCGCGACCGGCCCGCCGATCCGCGGGCGCGGCCCGCACCACAGCCGCCGCCTCGCCAGCCAGCAGGCCTCCGCTCTGGGCCGCGCCGTCGGCCTGCGCAGACACCACGGCCAGCGCTGCCGACACAGTGGCGGCGAGCGCGCCTCGAATCCGCCATCGCTGCATCTGGAGCCTGCTCACGTCTTGGTGACCACGATTTCGAGGTAGTCGCCGGGCGCGACCATCGTGCCGTCTTGCGCACGGTTGAAGCGGCCAATCAGCGCCATCAGATCGGCGGCCAGCTTGGGTTGTGCGGTGGCGTCGAGCGCGGCAAAGGCCTTGAGCACCGGGCCATAGAAGGTCCTGAAGATGTCGAGCCAATGCTCGGGCGAGCGGTAGCGGAAGTTGAACTGCCGCTGCGTCACGTCGATCGCCACCGCCTGCGCGCCGAACAGCTCGTCGATGCGCTTGCGCGAGCCCCACAGCGCGGGCGACTCGATGCCCGCCGGCGGCTTCACGTGCTGGCCGATGGTCTTGAACAGCTGGCCGATGAAGCCCTCGGGCGTCCAGTTGGCCATGCCGATCTTGCCGCCGCTCTTGCACGCGCGCAGCATCTCGCTGGCGGTGCGCTGCGGGTTGGGCGCGAACATGCAGCCGAAGGTCGACACCACGGCGTCGAAGCTGCCGTCGGCAAACGGCAGCGCCTCGACGTCGGCCTCGCGAAACTCGATCTCCAGCCGATCGGCGGCGGCGCGTTCGCGGCCGCGCGCGAGCAGCGCGCCCACGTAATCGGTGCTGGTCACTTCGCACCAGCGGCGCGCCGCGGCGAGCGACACGTTGCCGTTGCCGGCGGCCACGTCGAGCACGCGTTGACCCGAGCGCAGGTCCATCGCCTCGCACAGCGACTCGCCGACGATCTGCAGCGTGGTGCCGACAACAGCGTAGTCGCCCGATGACCAGGCGGTCTGCTGGCGGGTTTTCACCGCGGCAAAGTCCGGCTGCGTGGATTGGGTACTGGCTGGGGCGGTAGCAGACAATGTGTTCATGACGTCGTCTCCTGGGGATTGGCAAGCGGCTGCTTCGAGCCGGGCAAGCGAGCGGCGGTGCCGCCATGCGGGCGGTGCTCGCCGATCGATGTCCGCCAGCGTGACGTCGCTGCGTGGAAGGCAGCGTGGAAGCTGTCGTGGAATCGCCCGTGGAATCTGACTCGGCGCCCGCCCGGGATGGCGCCACGCCGCTGCGCCTGCAGCTGCTCGGGCCGATGGCGATCCATCGCGGCACCGCGGTGCTGGCGCTGCCGCCGTCGCGCAAGGTGCGCGGGCTGATCGCCTACCTGGCACTGGCGCCGCACGCGGTGGCGCGCAGTCATTTGTGCGAGTTGCTGTGGGACCTGCCGAACGACCCGCGCGGCGAGCTGCGATGGTGCCTGAGCAAGGCGCGCGCCGTGCTCGACGAACCCGCACTGCCGCGTGTGCTCGCCGATGGCGAGACGGTGCGGCTCGACCTGTCGGGCAGCGTGGTCGATGCCGGCGAGATCCGCCGCGCCACCCAAGAAGGCCTTGCCGGACTGCCACTCGAGCGGCTGCGTGCGTTGTCCACGCTGTGCGCAGGCGACTTCCTGCAGGGCTTCGAGATCGAACGCAGCGCACCGTTCAGCGCCTGGCTCACCGGCCAGCGCCGCCACCTGCGCGCCGCGCACGCGGCGATCCTCGAGCACCGCGTGCGCGCGTTGCCGGCCGCCTGCGACGAAGCGGTGAGCTGCCTCGAGCAATGGCTGCAGTTGGCACCCTTCGACCGGCGCGCGCACGAGTTGCTGCTCGATGCGCTGGCGCGCCGGGGACGCATCCGCGAGGGCGATGAACATCTGGCCGCCACCGCGCGCGCGTTCGAGGCCGAGTCACAAGACTGGGCGCCGATCGGCCTGGCCTGGCGTGCCGCCAAGGCGCGCCACGCCGCAGCGCCGGTGCCGCTGCGCGCTGACGAACCGTTGATCCAGACCGCAACGCCGGACGAGCCGGTGGCCGCAACGCAGAGCCGACACCACCGCGCCTCGATCGCGGTGATGCCGTTCGCCGACGCCGCGCGCGAGGGCGCGATTCGCGGCGGCCTCGCCGACGGCCTGGCGTACGACGTGATCACGCGGCTGGCCAAGCTGCGCAGCCTGTTCGTGATCGCGCCGGGCACCGTGTTCGCGCTCGACGAGCGTCAGGTCGGCGCCGAAGAGGCCGGCCGGCGTCTGAACGTCGACTACGTGGCCGGGGGCACGCTGCGCCGCGCCGGCGGCCACGTGTACGTGGACGTGCAGCTCGCCGAGACGCGCAGCGCGCGCATCGTCTGGGCCGACACCCTCACCGCCAGACACCACGACGCACTGGGCGTGCTCGAGGAGATCGGCAACCGCATCGTGGCCTCGATCGCGCACCAGATCGAACTGGCCGAGCGCAACCGCGCGGTGCTCAAGGCGCCCAGCTCGCTCGACGCCTGGGAGGCCCACCACCGCGGCCTGTGGCACATGTACCGCTTCAACCGTGAAGACAATTTGCAGGCGCGCCACTTCTTCGAGCGCGCGCTGCAACTGGACCCGACTTTCTCGCGGCCGTATGCGGGGTTGTCGTTCACGCACTTCCAGAGCGCGTTCCTCGACTGGGGCGAGCGTTCGCACGAGATCGAGCAGGCCTACACGGCTGCTTCGCGCGGCCTGATGGCCGACGAGCAGGATCCCGCGGCGCACTGGGCCATGGGGCGTGCGCTGTGGCTGCGCGGGCGCCTTGACGAGTCGTTGACCGAGCTCGACACGTCGGTGGAGCTGAGCCCGAACTTCGCGCTCGGCCACTACACGCTGGCGTTCATTCATTCGCAATCGGGCGATGCCGCGGCGGCGATTCGCGAATCGGACCATTCGCGCGACCTGAGTCCGTTCGACCCGCTGCTGTTTGCGATGCTGGCCACGCGCGCGCTGGCGTTGATCCGCCTGGGCCGCTTCGAAGAGGCCGCCGACTGGGGCGCCAAGGCCGTGGTGCGGCCCAACGCACACGTGCACGTGCTGGCCATCGCCGCGCATTGCCTGGCGCTGGCCGGGCGCGTCGACGAGGCGCGCGCGATCATCGCTGCGATCCATCGCCAGGTGCCGGGCTACCGCGTCGACGACTTTCTCAACGCGTTTCGCTTTGCCGGCGACGGCGAGGTGTTGATCCGGCGCGGCGCCAAGATCATCGGGTTGGCGTGATCGCGACATTCGTGCGTCTGCGGCCCCGCACGAAGCAGGCGATCGCCACCATCTGCAGGCAGGCCACCGCAACCAGGAGCGCGCCCACGTTGTGCCCGATGTGCGCCGCACCACCGCCGCTGGCCTGCAGCAGCGCGCCGAACAGCGCCGGCGCAAACGCATAGGTGGCCTGCGCGGTGGCGACGATCAGCGCCACCACGCGCGCCACGTCGTCGCGCGCGAACTCCTGCTGCGCGATCAGCGGCGGCAACGAGGTGGCGTTGCCGATGCCCGAGCCGAACAGCGCGATGGCCAGCACGATCAGCGCCACTTGGCTCGAGTCCACCGCGCACAACAGCAGCGTGCCGACCCACTGCACGCCGTAGGCGATCGCCGCCACGGTGCGCCGATCCGCATCCGCCGGCATCAGCCAGGCCACCGCGTAGCGCCCCGCGATCGCACACGCGGTGGCAAACCCCATCGCCCAGCCCGCGGCCTGTGCACCCAGCACCGGCACCAACAACGCGAACAGATGCGCCAGCAGGCCGATCTGCGCGAACAACCCGATCGCCATGCCCAGTGCCAACGTTTGAAAGCGGCGGTCACGCCACAGCAGTGAGCCCGGCAGCAGATGTGCCTCGGTGGTTGCACCGCCGCTCCCCGACGCGGGCGCCGCGTCGCCATCGGCTGCCTGGCCCGCGCGCGCGGGCGTGACCGTGAACGCTGCCTTGTTGAGCCACCCCATCACCACGATCGTGGTCAGGCCCACCGCGAGTGCCGCGTTGGCGAAACCCCAGGCCGCGATCAACGCCACCCACAGCGGCGAGAACACCACGCCACCGACGCTGGCGCCGTTGTAGGCCTTGGCCAACGCTGCAGGCCGTGTGCGCACGAACCACGGCGCGATGACGGCGTTGACCGCCACCGCACCCATCGTGACCCAGCCGCTGCCGCTCAACAGCGCTGCGACCATCAGCTGCCAGGGCTGCGCACACAGCGCCCAGCCGAGCACGCCGATCGTCGCGATTACCGCACCAGACACCGCGGTGATGCCGACACCGAAGCGCGCATGCAGGCGCGGCAGCTGCGCGACCACCAGCGCACCGAACAAGTAGTGCACCGTCACCGCGCCTGACACCCAGGCCAGCGACCAGCCGGTACGCTCGATCACCGCGTGCAGGTATACCGGCGGACCGTAGAAGCCGATGCCCCAGCCGAACATCGCCAGCGTGAAGGCGGCGCGCACGACACGACGGCCGAGGAAGGACCGCGTGCCGGGCTCGGCGTTCATCGCTGCATCGGCGTCGCAAGCCATGCCGGCAGCATGCCGCAAGCGACGCGGCCGATGGTTTGACGGTGGTCGAATCGTCTCGCTGGCCGGCAGCGGACGAGCCCTCAGGGCTGCTCGTTGCCGTAGGTCTTGGCCAGGTACTCGACGATCGCCGGCATGTCGGCGTCGTTGATGGGTGCCTTGAAGACCGCCTTCATGCGCTTGACCATCGCGTCCCAATACGGCCGCGGCGCAGTCGGCGGCTGGTACAGCATGTACTCGGCCGAGTGGCACGCCACGCAGTTGGCCTGCGCGAGCGCGTAGCCCGGCAGGCTGCTGGCCTTGAGCTGCGCGCCGTCGGGCGGCAGCGTGATCGACTTGCCGGCAGCCCAGCTGGTGCCGCCGGCGGCGGCCAGCAGCATCGCCGCGGCACCGAGCGTGCGTGCACGCGAAATGAGCGTATGCATCGCGCGGCTCCTCACGCTGCGGTGACCTTCACCGACTCGACCACGTTGCGCATGTAGCCCGCGGGCTGCCACAGCGCCTCCATCGGCTGGCTCTGGCCCGAGCGGTTCCACGCGCGCACGCGCAGGTCGTGCTCGCCGCGTCCGGGCGCGAAGCCGAACGTGAACTCGCGAAACGAGTAGCGACCGAGGTCCTGGCCGAGCGTGGCCGGCCGCCAGCTCTGTCCACCGTCGGTGGAGTAAGCCACCTCGCGGATGCCTTGCCCGCCGTCGAAGGCGATGCCGCGCACCGCCAGCGCGCGGCCGGCGCTGACGCGCGCGCCGTCTTGGATCGACGTGATGAACGAGCGCACCGTGAAGCGCCCGATCGGCCGCGTGGCCGCCGGCGTGGTGCCCGGCTCGATGCAGGCGCAGTCGTTGTCGGGCACGCGGTACGCCGGCTTCATCCAGAAGCCCTCGTACACCGAGTCGATCACCTGGATCTCCGACAGGTGCTTGACCCAGTAGGTGCCGTAGTAGCCCGGCACCACCAGGCGCACCGGGTAGCCGTTGAGCATCGGCAGATCGGCACCGTTCATCTGCCAGGCGATCATCACCTCGCCATCCATCGCGTGGCCGACTTCGAGCGACTTGACGAAGTCACCGCCGCCGAACACGCCGGTGTCCAGGCCGTCGAACGTGACCTGGCGCGCGCTGCTCTTCAGCTCGGCGCGCGCCAGCACGTCTTTCAGCGGCACGCCGAGCCAGCGTGCGTTGCCCATCGCGCCGTTGGCCAGCTGCCCGCCGGTGACGCGCGGCGCGAACAGGCCGCGGCTGTTGCCCGAGCACTGGTTGACCGCGATCACCTCGATCGGCTTGAACTGCGTGCGCAGCTCGGCCATCGTCAACTGGAACGACTTGCCCGCCGCGTTGCCGCCGATATTGATGACGTGCTTGTCGGCGTCGATCGAAGTCGGGATGCCGGCGTTGTGATAGCGCACGAAGAACGCGTCGTTGGGCGTGAACAGGCCCTCGTTGAAGACCTCGAACGGCGTTTCGAGCTGAGGCGGCCGCGAGGTCAACACGATCAGCGGCCGCTTCTCCGGGAAGGCCACCAGGTTGCGGTGGCCGTTGACCATCGGCAGATCGAGGGTGGCGGGCTGCGCCGAGGCCAGTCGGCCCAGGCTCCCCATCGCGATGGCGCCAGCGCCACCGGCCAGCCAGCGGCGGCGCACGGAATTCGGGGCTTGACTCATGCGGACTCTCCTCGTGACCCAAAGTCGCTCAGCGGCGGTTGTATCACCGCGGGCATTCTTCGAACAGCTTGACGGTGCAGCGCGCGCAGATGTCGCGGTCCAGCTTCGGCACGATGGTGGCGATCGCGACGCGCTTGTCGGGAAAAACATGGTCGCGGCCGATCTCTTCGAGGAAGCCGGTGCGCTGCCACAGCTCCATCACCTGCGGCCGCGGCCGGTGGAAGTACAGGTCGCCGCCGGCGGTTCGGCGTTGCTGCATCTCGTCGCGCCACAACTCGTCGCCCGCTAGGTCGATGAAGTTCATGCTCTTGGCCATCACCAGCAGGTGCCGCTGCGGTCGGGCGGCGTTGCGCAGCGCGTGCAGGCGCTCACCCACGTGCTGCGTGGCGCCGAAGTACACCGAGCCCTCCATGCGCAGCAACTTCAACTGCGGGCATTCGGGCAGCGCCCGCGGGTTGTCGTCGGCGATCACGAACGGCCGTGCGGCGGCGTGCGTGTCGAAGCCCATTGTGCGCATGGCCGGGCGCGCGGTGCGCCACAGGAAGTCGGCCAGCGACAGCAGCGTGCCGAACAGGATGGCCAGTTCGAGCCGGATCACCAGCGTGGCGACCAGCGTGGCCAGCGCGATGCCGAATTCAAGGCTCGACAGCTGCAGCAGCCGGCGCCACTGCGGCACGTCGAGCAGCGACCACGCCACCAGCACCAGCAGCCCGGCCACCGCGGCCATCGGGATGGTTGCCAGCAATCCGGCACTCACCGCCACCAGCGCCAGCAGCCACAGCGCCGAGAACACGCTGGCCAGCGGCGTTCGTGCACCGGCTTCCAGGTTAGGCAGCGAGCGGTTCAGCGACCCGCACGACAGGAAACACGAAAACAAGCCGCCGAAGATGTTGGACAAGCCCTGGCCCAAGAACTCGCGGTTGGCGTCGATGTACTGGCCCGAGCGCTGTGACAGCACCTTGGCGATCGAATACGACTGGCCGAGCGCGATGATCGTCAGCGCGATCGCCAGGCCGGCCAGCTCGGGCAACTGGCGCCAGTTCACCTCGGGCGGCTGCCAATGCGGCCACGCCTGCGGCACCACGCCCACCACCTCCACCGGCTGCCAGCCGTGCGCCCAGCGTGCCAGCGCGGCGGCGCCGAGCATGCCGGCGATCATGCCCAGCAGCAGATGCGGCGAACGCGGCCACGCACGCCGCGTCGCCAGCGCGGCCGCGATCGTCACCGCACCCACCACCACTGCACCCGCGTTGGACTGCGGCAGTCGCTCGAGCACCAGGGCCAGCGTCGCGGGCCCTGACAAACCGGTCGGCACCTCGATGCCCAGCAGATCCTTCAACGCGTGCAGCGCGATCAACAGCGCCGCGCCGCCGGTGAAGCCGCGCAGCGCCGCCGGCGAAATGAAATGCGCCAGAGCGCCCAGGCGCAGCGCGCCCACGCCCAGTTGCAGCACGCCCACCAGCACGGTCAGCGCCAGCACGAGCTGGATGTAGGCCGGGCTGCCCACGGCGGCCAGCGGCGCCACCATCGCGACCATGGCCAGCGAATTGGCGTTGGTGGGCCCCGACATCACGTGGCGGCTCGACCCGAACAGCGCCGCCACGATGCACGGCAGCACCGCGGTGGCCAGGCCATACGACGGCGGCAGGCCCAGCAGCGCGGCGAATGCGATCGCCTGCGGCAGCACCAGCACGGCACCGAGCAGGCCCGCCAGCGCATCGGCACGCAGCGCACCGCGATCGAGCTCGCGCACCCACGGACCGAACAGTGTCGAGAGCGTCGTGGCCATCCCCCGCGCCACCGCGGTCAGCACCTGCGCCGGGAGCGGCGCAGCTCAGCGGCTGCGGTAGAAATAGTACTTCGCCGTGTACGGCACCCGCATGAACTGGTTGGCGTTGGCTGCCGAGCACGGCTCGGTCGGCGTGATGCCGCCCTTGGTGGCCACCCGCTGGATGCTGCGCGTCTGCGTGAACACACCGGTGCCGAAGGTCGCCTTCGCATTGAGCAGCAGCCATGGAATGGCGGTGGGGTCGGGGCCGGGCGCGCGCTCTTTCACCTCACCGAGCACGCGGCTGCCGTCGGGTGCCTCCCACATCGGCCCGGCGTAGTGCTTGCCGAGGTTGCTGCCGAGCAGGCTGCTGGTGAGCTGCGCTTCGGGCGCGCGGAACGTCCATTCGTAGCCACCGGGCAGGCCCGACTTGGGCACGCACTCGTAGACCTGCGAGCCGCTGGCCAGCGCCTCGAGGAACACCTCCTGGTCGGCCGGCGCCTTGATCACGCCGGGCACCTCGGGCG
>JBIODO010000126.1:0-9992 GCA_044445225.1 Burkholderiales bacterium | reverse complement strand
CTGGTCGGCCACCCGCGTGAGCAGGAAATAGCCGAAGAACAGCGTGCTCGACTCGATGTGGTACAGGTTGAGCAGCCACATCAGCACGTCCAGGTGCAGCAGCACCAGACTCCAGTCGATGCGGCCGCGGCCCCAGGCCCAGCGCAGCAGCGGCCAGCTCAGCAGTGCGTACGCCAGGTTGGCGGCGATCAGCGCCAGCAGCCCGGGGCTCGACAGCGGCGCACCGCTGCGCCGGTCGTCGAGTACGACGAGCAGGCACACGATGACGAAGCCCACCGCTCGCACGATCGGCATCTGCACCGTGTGCATGCGGCGCTCGCCAGCCGCGCGGCGCTCGGCCAGCAGCGACGGGTCGAGCGTGAAACCGGCGGCATCGCCGTCGTGTTCGTCTTCGTTCGACCTCACGCGCACCCCTTCAGCCACCCTCCGTGGCTGCCGCGATGGTGCGGCAAATCGCCGGGCCGGGCAATCCAGAGTGTCGGTGGTACTGCCCCCTCAGCCGACGACCGTGCGCACCACCACGCGGCCCAGCAGCGCGATGCCCAACGCCACCGCCAGCAGCGAGAACGAGAACCCGATGGCATGCAGCAGCGCGCCGAACAGCGGCGGCCCCAGCGCCTGGCCGACGAAGAAGCCGCACGCAAACAGCGCCACCGCCGAGCCGCGCGCCGATGGCGCGAGCTCGGTGGCTTCGATTTGCAGGCAGTTGTGCAGCATGTAGTAGGCCAGGCCGCACACCGCCATCACCAGCGCGTACAGCCACCACATGGGCAACACGATGAAGCCTGCGTAGGCCACCGCCAGCACCGCAGAGCCGATCGCGCACATGCGGCGCACGCCGAGCGCGGCGACGATGCGGCGCACCGCCAGGCCGTACGCGATGCCGCCGATGCCGAAGGCCGCCAGCACCAGGCCCGTCTGCGTAGGTGCCGCGCCGCCTGCGTGTTCGACCAGCAACTGGCCCATGTAGGGGAACGGCGCGAACACCAGCGTGCCCTCGGCCACCACCGCGCCGTAGAGCCAGAACGCCTTGCGATTGTCGAACACATGGGCATACAGGCCGGCAAACGATGGCACCGTCGTGGCCACAGCCGGACGCTGCGCGCGCGGCACGGCGACCCAGGTGGACGCCGCTGCCACCACCGCCACCGCTGCCGCCAGCGCCAGCGCAGCGCGCCAGCCGAAGACGTCGCTCACCAGCCCGGCCGCCGCCGAACCGAGCATCTGGCCGGAGATGATCGCCACCAGCAGCCGCCCCACCACCACCTGGCGCTGCTGCAGATCGTAGGCGTCGCCCAGGCCCGCCAGCACCAGCGGGATCAGGCCGCCAGCGAACGTGCCAGCCAGCAGGCGCGAGCTCAGCAGCCAGCCAAAGCTCGGTGCCGCAGCGCCGAGCACCAACGCAAGAGCCAGCACCACCACGCATGCCTGGATGCAGCGCACCTTGCCGAAGCGATCGCCCAGCGGGCCGAGAAAAGGCTGCGCCAGCGCATAAGGCAGCGCATAGGCCGAGGTCAGCAGCGCCGCGGTGGCCGGCGTCACCTCGAAGCGCTGCGCGATCGGCAGGATCAGCGGGTCGACGATGCGCAGCGCAAAGCCGCTGGCAAAGGCGCAGGCGCTGAACAGGAGCGTCAGGGGCGACATCGTTGGGGGCGATCCTTGCAGTGGGAACGAAGCAGGCCACGATAATGCAGCGCAGCTTGCGAGGAGCGAAACGATGACCACCGCCGTCACGCCCGATGTGAAAGCCCATGCCGCGCTGGCGCCGCTGGCATCGCGACTGATCGACGTCGAGTCACTGCCTTGGCAGAAGACCCGCTACCCGGGCATCGAGATCAAGACCCTGCTGTTCGACCGTGCCAGCGGCCTGGTGACGTCGCTGACACGCATGGCGCCCGGCACCGTGCTGCCCGATCACGAGCACGTGCGCATCGAGCAGACCTTCGTGCTCGAAGGCCATCTGGTCGATCGCAGCGGACCGGATGCCGGCATCGAGTGCAAAGCCGGCCAGTTCATCTGGCGCCCCGCCGGCAGCCGTCACAGCGCGTGGTCGCCCAACGGCGGCGTGTTCCTCGCGTGCTTCCAGATCCCCAACCGCTTCTTCGGCGCCGACGGCCGCACCACCGACATGGCCGGTGCCGACTGGGACGCGTTGTGGGGCGTGGTGCACCAGCAGTCGCTCGAGCACGCACGCTGACTCTGGTGGCCACGGTGCGCGCGGATGGCCGTGCAGCCAATGGCATGCCGAAGGCTCTTGACGTTCGCCGCGACACCGAGATGGCCAGCCGCCGGCGCCCGCGCATGCACCATCATGTCTACGTGGTCGAGCTGTCCGACCGCGTGTGGAACGAGCCGGGCTTTCGCCGCGCCAACCCCGATCACCAACTTGGCAAGCCGTTGGTCTACGTGGGCATGACCGGCCTGGATCCCGACCTGCGCTTCGACAAACACAAGGCCGGCATTCAGGCCAACCGCTTCGTGCGCGACTACGGAGTGCGCTTGCTGCCGGCGCTCTACGAGGTGTTCAACCCGATGCCGTACGAGGCGGCGCGCGAGATGGAGGTCGAGCTGGCGATCGGCTTGCGCGAACAGGGCTACGGCGTCTGGCAGGCCTGAGTCGGACACAGTACGGCACCTGCGTGCCGGGCTGTGCCTACGAAGGGGCCGGCGCATGCGAGCGCCGGCGCGGGCTGCAAGCCTGACGCACGCGTCAGGGGCAACGGGTCAGGCCTGACGGATTCCATGGACGGCGCGCGCCGTGGGCATCGGTCAGCGTGGCAAGGAAGGCGGCCAGGTCGTCGATCTCGCCCAAATCCAACGGCTCGCCCAGGGCCGCGCCGGACGTCGATGCCGACGCTGGCTGCGTGTGTTGCACAGCGTCGCTCAGGCGCTCCGTCTGGCCATCGTGGAAGTACGGTGCGGTGACCGCGACGTTGCGCAACGTGGGTGTGCGGAACGTCCCGGCGAGGCTGCCGCTCACCACCAGGTGCCGTGTCGCCGCGGCGTTGCGGCGGCTGGCGTCATCGTTGTAGGCGCCCTGCAGGTTGAAGCGGCTCGCTTTCAGATAGCGCGCATCACCGAGCCGGCCGTCGTCGGCGAGCGAGCGCGCCACCGCGGCAGCCATCTCGTCGGCCGGTGCGGCTCCAGAATGGAAACGGCCGTCGGAGAAGTTGGGGCCGCTGTGACAATCCACGCAACCGGCGCGCCCGACGAATAGTTGCAGGCCGCGCTGCGCCGCCAGCGGATAGGCGGCCGCGCGCTCGGCATCGCCGGCGGCCAGCGCGTCGCGAAACTCGTCGAACGGCGTGCGCGATGTGACCAGTGTCTCGACGAAGGCAGCCAGCGCCTTGCCGACGTTGACCACCGTGCGCTCCGGGTTGCGCAACGCCGACACGCCGAACACGCGGCGGTAGCAGGCGGCGAGTTCGGGCTCGCGCGTGAACAGGCGGGTCACCAGCGCTGCGTTGCCATCGAACTCGCGGGCGTCGAGGATCGGTTTGATGCTGGCCATCCACAGGCTGTCGCTGGCGCCGCCCCAGCCGTACCAGCGCTGCAGGCTCAGGTTGGCCAGCGCCGGCGTGTTGCGCGGCAGATCAGCCAGGCCGTGGGCGCGCGCCTTGACATCAGTGAAGGCGCGGTCGGGCTGGTGGCACGTGACGCAAGCGATGTAGCCCACCGGCGACATGCGCGGGTCACGAAAAAGCTGTCGCCCGAGTTCGATGGCCAGCGCGTTGCCCGACACCTTGTTGCCCGGGTCGCGCTTGGGCGCCGGCGGCCACGGGCCCAGCGCCAGCACCTGCCGCAGTTCATGCGCGCCGAGCGGCGCGGGTATGGCGCGCACGTCGGACTCGGTGGCCTGCACGGTGCTGCTCAACAGCAGCGCCAACAGCAGGGCCCAGCGAGCCGGCCTGCAGTCGGCTCGTCCGCAAAATCCGGGTCGAAGACCACGTCGCACGTGCGAACTGTAGACCCGTGGCGCGCCGGGCGCATGAGCGCGCTGCAGCCAGCGACTGCGGGTGACATACTTCAAACCACTACAACGCGTCTTCATCCACCGACAAGGAGTGCGTCATGGACCTCGGGCTCAAGGGCAAGCGGGCACTGATCACGGGTGGCAGCAAGGGCATCGGTCGCGCAGTGGCCGAAGGCTTTGCCGCTGAGGGCGCCGACGTCGCGATCTGCGCCCGCAACGCCGATGAGGTCGGCATCGCTGTGGCCGCGTTGAAGTCCAAGGGCGTCAATGCGTTCGGGCGTGCGCTCGACGTGGCCGACGGCGCGACGCTGACGGGCTGGATCGCGGCCAGCGCCAAGGAGTTGGGTGGCATCGACGCACTGGTGTGCAACGTCAGCGCGCTGGCCGTGGGCGACAACGCCGACACCTGGGAAAAGTCGTTTCGCGTCGACATGATGCACGCCGTCAACGCGGTGCAGGCGGCGGTGCCGTTTCTCGAGAAGTCCAACAGCGCGTCGATCGTGCTGATCTCCAGTGTGTCGGGCTTCGAGGTGGACTTCGCCGCCGGCTCCTACGGCGCGATGAAGGCCGCACTGATCCACTACGCCAAGGGCTTGAGCCGCCAGCTCGTCGGCAAAGGCATCCGCGTCAACTGCGTGTCGCCGGGCAACACGTATTTCGACGGCGGCATCTGGCAGACCATTGAGAAGAACATGCCCGATCTGTTCGCCTCCACGCTGAAGGTCAATCCCACCGGCCGCTTCGGCACCGCCGCCGAGGTCGCCAACGGGGTGGTCTTCATCTCCAGCCCGATGGCCAGCCGCATCTCGGGAACCAACCTGGTGATCGACGGCGCCCTGACCGTGGCCGTGTAGGAGGCCGGATCTTGAGCGCACACGACCACCACACGATCCATCGGCAGCACATCCATCACGGCTGGAACAACGCGTTCGAGCCGCGGCTGAGAATCGCGCCCGGCGAGACGGTGCACTTCGAAACCGTCGACGCCTCATCGGGCCAGCTCACGCGCGAGTCGACCGCGGCCGATCTCGTGAAGCTCGACCTCGCGCGCGTCAACCCGGTCACGGGGCCGGTGTTCATCGACGGCGCCAAGCCAGGCGATGCATTGAAGGTCACGGTGCTGTCGTTTCGCCCGTCGGGGTGGGGCTGGACCGGCAACATCCCGGGGTTCGGTCTGCTGACCGATCAGTTCCCAGACGCGAGGCTGCACCACTGGAATTACGACCCCGGCTTGAAGCCCGCGATGTACGGCCCCGGCGGGCGCGTGCCGCTGAAACCCATGTGCGGCACGATCGGCGTCGCGCTGGCCGAGCCGGGCTTGCACAGCGTGATCCCGCCGCGCAACGTGGGCGGCAACATGGACGTGCGCGACATCGCTGAAGGCGCCGAGCTCTACCTTCCGATCGAAGTGGACGGAGCGC
This sequence comes from Burkholderiales bacterium, assembly GCA_044445225.1. Taxonomy (GTDB): domain Bacteria; phylum Pseudomonadota; class Gammaproteobacteria; order Burkholderiales; family Burkholderiaceae_C; genus JAEUPI01. The sequence goes on along the minus strand of JBIODO010000126.1, from coordinate 4,598 downwards.
TGTTCTCGGTGGGTGACACGCATGCCGCGCAGGGCGACGGCGAAGTCTGCGGCACCGCGATCGAAACCGCGATCGACGTCAGCCTGAAGATCGAACTGGTGAAGGATGCGCGGCTGCGCATGCCGCGCTACGTGACCGCCGGGCCGGTGAGCCGCCACCTCGACAGCCGAGGCTACGAGGTCACCACCGGCATCGGCCCCGACCTGATGGCCGGCGCGCGCGTCGCGGTGTCGGAGATGGTCGAGTTGCTGGCGCGGCGCTACAACTATTCGCCGATCGACGCCTACATGCTGTGCAGCGTGTGCGCCGACCTGCGCATCAGTTCGATCGTCGACGTGCCGAACTGGGTGGTGTCGTTCTATTTTCCGCGGGTGGTGCTCGAATAGGTGCAGGCCCCAGACGGTTGCGCCACCGGCTCAGACGAAGCCGAGGTTGCGCTGGCTGGCGTTCCAGTGCGCGAGGTTCGGCAGCACGGTCAACAGGTCGGTGTCGCTGATGCCGAACCACTTGCCGAGCGTCGCCGCGTACTGGTCGACCGAAGTGCTGGGCAGCAGCCGGCCCTGGCCCACGTCGTCAGGCCCGTTGTTGGCAACCGCCGGCGCGCTGCCGTAGAACCTGCCGCCGTTGACCGCGCCCCCGAGCATGAAGTGCATGCTGCCCCAGCCATGGTCGGAGCCATCGCTGCCGGTGGCCGTGCGGCCGAAGTCGGAGGCGGTGAATGCCGTCACCTGGCCCGACACGCCGAGCTCGACCGTGGCGCTGTAGAACGCGCTCATCGCGTCGGCGACGGTGGTCAGCAACCCCGGATGCACCGCGTTCAGGCTGCTGTGCGTGTCGAAGCCACCGATCGACACGAAGAACACCTGGCGCTTGGCGCCGATCGCGCCGGCGGTCGAGATCATGCGGGCCACAAGATTGAGTTGGTCGCCCAGCGCATTGCCGGTGGGAAACACCGTCGTCAGCGCCGGCGCCGCGGCGAGCGCCGTACTGAGCTGGCTGCCTGCGGCCAGTGAGCGCGACATCACGCGGTTGTATTCGCTCTCGAACACATCGGTGCGCGCGGCGGTCACGAGGGCGTTCAGCGCGCTCGAGCACGCCGCGGAGCCGAACAGCGCACTCTTCACGCCGGCCAGCGCCACCGGCCCGCCGGAGCCGACCTGGTATTGCACCGCGGTCTTGCCCGACAGAAAGACCGCGTTGCCCGACACGTTGACGCAGGTGAACGTGGCGTTGCCGTTGCCCGCTGCAAACAAGTCGCCCATGCGCCCACCCCAGCCGGAGGTGGCACCCTCGGGAGCCGACGATTGCCACACCGACTGCTGGTCGTTGTGCGAGAAGAGCTTGGGCGGCAACGGCACCGAGCCGTTGCTGTATTCGCTCTTCAGCGTCGGCTGCACCAAGGTGCCGACATTGAGCATGACCGCCAGCCTATTGGCGCCGAACAGCGGCAGCAGTGGCGCCAGTTCGGGCGCCAGCGCGTATTGGCGGCCGCCTGGCAGGGCGACGCTCGGGGTCAGCAGCGTCGCCGCCAGATCGGCCTGCGCGTAGGCCAGCGGCGGGCGCATCGCCTGATAGGCCGTGTAGTTGGCGCTGTCGTACGGCACCAGCGTGTTGGCGTAGTCGTTGCCACCATAGAGAAACACGCAGACCAGCGCCTTGTAGTCGCTCGCCGTGGCAGCCGCGGCCTCGCCCAGTGCAGCGAGGTTCAACGCCCAAGGCGTGGCCGCGCCGGCGACGGACAGCGCGCCGGTGCGTTGCAGAAACGCGCGGCGGGAGGTGTTGGCAGGGATCATGGCTGCACCTTCATTTCTGCACGATGAACTCGGGCGTGGCGAGCACCAGCACCAGGGCCGCGTAGATGCGATTGCGGCGCGTCGGGTCGGTGCCGCTTGGCATCGTTTGAACGGCCGCGACGAGCGACGCCAGCGTCGCCGCGCCGAGCCGGTTGGCGGCCAGCACGACGTTGATTTCGGCCAGCAGCGCACCTGCGTCGTCGGCCAGCGGCAGCAGCGAGCCGTAGTCCGCGACGACGTCGCCGACTCCCTGCCCGGCCACCGCCCGCTGCATGAAGTTCAAGTAGCCCACCACCGACGACTCGTTGGCGATCTGGAACTCCGGCGCCACCATCGCCGCCGCGTCAAACGCAGTGTTAGGCGGCACGTATCCCGGCCGGAAGAAATTGAAGACCGAGGGCGAGCGCAGCGGACTCTGTGCGAGCCGCGTCGCCGGGTCCGAGGTGTTGCCGATGGCCCAGGCGTCGCTGGCCGAGCTCACTGGATAGGCGCGTGCCCAGGCGGCAAAGCGCAGCATCGGCTCGCGCAGCTTGCCGAACGACGGCGCAGCAGCCGCGCCGGCGCTGCGCGCCTCGTCGTCGAGCAGCAGCGCCTTGATCACCGCTTTCAAGTCGCCGCGCGAGCCGCTGCCGTTGTCGTTGAAGACGGCTGCCACACGCGCCACGTAGGCGGCGCTCGGGTTGCTGGTGACTAGGCGCTGGATCAGCTGCCTGCTAAAGAACGGCGCCACGTTGGGGTGGGCGCAGATCGCATCCAACGCCATCGTCAGCCCTTGCGCAGCGCCGGTGCCGGCCGGGATCGTGGTGCCCAGGAAGGTCTTGGCGCCGGTCTCGTAGCGCGATGCCACCTGCACCAATGGCCGGCCAATGAAGTCGGGCGTGGCGGTGGCCACGGCCGCCGTCTGGCCCGCAAAGTCGAAGTCCCAGCCGGTGAAGACGCGCGCCAGGCCGGTGATGTCGTCCTGCGTGTAGGTGTAGATCGGGCTGCCGTTGCTGAGCGTGGGCGTGCCGTCGAGGTTCAGTTGCACCAGCCCGATGGTGAACAACTGCATCACCTCGCGCGCGTAGTTCTCGTCGGGCAGCGCGCCGGTCGTCGGGTTGGCCTTGGCGCTGCCGCGGAAGGTCAGGAACTCGCCCATCGGCGCGCTCAGCGAGATTTGCTGCAGCAGGTCGCGGTGGCTGCCGAAGGCGTTGGCCTCGAGCAGATCCAGATAGGCCGCGGCGGCAAACTGGCGCCAGCCACCGCCGACGAGGCCATCGATGGCGGCCACGAAGATCTCCGACAACGCGAGCGTGATGCGCTGGCGCAGCGTGTCGGGTGAACTGAGCAGCTTGCGCCACGCGGCCGCATCGAACCCCGCCTCGTCGTTCTTGTGCGAGATGTCCGAAAAACCGCTGGCGACCAGCCAATCCCAGCGGGTGCCGGAGGCTGGCAACGCGAACTGCTCGTCGAGCCAGCCGGAGTAGCCGAGCGTTTGCACGCGCGCCATGCGGTCGCGAGTGGCGCCCATCGACGCCTGGGCGAGAAAGCGCGCCGCGTCGGCGTCGCCCGGTGACGGCGACACCGGCGCTGGCGAGGCGCTGTCGCCTCCGCCGCAAGCCGCGAGGCCCGCTGCCAGGCCCAGCGCACCAAGCCCGACCCCGATCCCACCTGCGGCCGTGGGCTCACCGCTGGTGCCGGGCCGCGTGGTCGTGTCACTGATCGCTTCGAGACCCATGATGCGCCTCCCGCCTCGGGTGTGGGATCACAACGCGGCGCGAGGCGATTGGTTCGCCGTCCGAACGTAAAGTTAAGTAAGGGCCGGTGACCTCGCGATCACACATCCCTCTCCATAGGGATGGTCAGACACGCGCGCATCGCCGATTCTTCGCCCCATGCAATCAACCCAGTCTACGGCTCCGCGGAGGCAACCGATGTCCAAGGTTCTGCGTTGGTGGTTCACGCGCGGTGTGTTCGGGCTCCAGCGCACCGCTCACGATGCCGACGACGAATACGCCAGCTTCGAGCGCGTCGACGGTGCGTTGCTCGGCCGTGGTGACTTCCGTCTGTCGGCGTCAATGCGCCTCGATGCGCGGCCCGACTTCTGCGAGACCCTGCCAGCGTGCAACTACGGAGCGGTGTCAGGCCGCGCGATGGGGTTTTCGCAGCGGGCGGCTTGATCGGGGGCGCTTCACCTGCCTGCAAGCAGCGCGGCGGCCGCTCTTCGGTCAGGCGGTGCGTTCGGTGTGCAGCCCGAGGTGCGCCGCAGCAGCTGCTCGGTCACCTCGAGCGACGACACCTTGCGTGCGGCCAGCAGGCGCGAGAGCTCGCTGATCTCCAAGTAGTGCAGATCTTCCGAGTCTGTCATCGGCTCTCCGTGGCGCGGGAAGGCGTCGTGGCCTGTGGTGCGACGGTTGCAGCGGCAGCCCGCAAGTTGCGCAGCATGTCTTGCACCATGGTCGGCAAGTCGAACTTCGCGGCCCAGCCCCAATCCGCCCTCGCCTGCGCATCGTCGATCACCTGCGGCCAGCTGTCGGCAATCGTCTGCCGAAAGTCCGGCGCGCAGCTCAGTACGAAGCCCTCGACGTGTCGAGCGATCTCGTCGGCGATCTCGCGCGGCGTGAAGCTCAAGCCGGCCAGGTTGTACGAAGCGCGCTCGTGCACGCTCTCGGCCGGCGCTTCCATCAGCTCGATGGTGGCGCGGATCGCATCGGGCATGTACATCATCGGCAGCCGTGTGTCCTCGCGCAGGAAGCAGGTGTAGCGCCTGTCCTTGAGCGCCGCGTGGAAGATCTCCACCGCGTAGTCGGTGGTGCCGCCGCCCGG
>JBIODO010000125.1:0-9993 GCA_044445225.1 Burkholderiales bacterium | reverse complement strand
CGCGCACAACCTGATCGTGCGCAACGACCGCTTCGCCAAGGACCCGGCGCAGACACAACTGATCGAGCAGTACGAGCGGCTGGCTGCGCCGCTGGCCAAACGCACGGTCGGGCGCGCCTTCGCGCCGCTGAGCCGCGACGAAAGCCCGGCCGGCGAGATGCCGATCGGCCAGCTGGTGGCCGATGCGCAACTGGCGGCCACCGCCGGCGACGGCGCGCAGCTCGCGCTGATGAACCCGGGCGGCCTGCGCGCCGCGCTGAGTGGCGACGCCGACGGCCTGGTGCGCTACGAAGACCTGTTTGCCGTGCAACCGTTCTACAACAACCTGGTGACCCTCACGCTCACCGGCGCGCAGTTGCAGCGCGCCCTCGAACAGCAGTGGCTGAATCAACCGCGGCCGCGCGTGCTGCAGGTGTCGCGTGGCTTCAACTACAGCTGGGATGCGGCCAAGCCGCCGGGCGAACGCATCGTGCCGGGCAGCCTGCGCCTGCACGGTGCGGTCGTTGAGCCGCAGCAGAAGCTGCGCATCACGATCAACAGCTTCCTGGCCAGCGGCGGCGACAACTTCACGGTGTTTCAACGCGACGGCCAGGATGCGCGCACCGGCATGATGGACATCGATGCACTCGAACGCTATGTCGCGGCACTGGGCTCCATCGCGCCGGCCTCGCTCGAGCGCATCCGGCGCGTGAATTGACCCACCCCCGATGCGCCTGCGGCGCCCGTCTCCACAAGGGGCGCGACCAGCAGACCAGCAAAGCTGGATCTGCGGCCGCCCTTGGCTTGCACCGCGGCATGCGAAGCGGTGCGCGGGAGGCTGGGCCTTGATAGCACCACTGCTGTCGAGAGCGCAGGAGATCATTCGCGCCAAACGCGAGGGCGCCGCACTCGACGCTGCGCAGATCGACGCCTTCGTGCAGGGCCTCACCTCGCGCAGCTGGAGCGAGGGCCAGGTGGCGGCACTCGCGATGGCGATCTGCCTGCGCGGCATGACGCGCACCGAGACGACGCTGCTGACGCGTGCGATGGCGGCCTCGGGCGAGCGTCTCGATTGGTCGCGCGAAGGCTGGCCCGGTCCGCTGCTCGACAAGCATTCCACTGGCGGCGTCGGCGACAAGGTCAGCCTGGTGCTGGCACCGATCCTCGCCGCCTGCGGTGCAGTGGTGCCGATGGTCTCGGGGCGCGGCCTCGGCCACACCGGCGGCACGCTCGACAAGCTCGAGGCGCTGCCGGGTTACCGCACGACCCCCGATCGCGCGACGTTGCGCCGCACGTTGCGCGATGCCGGCTGCGCGATCGTCGGCGCCAGCACGCGCATCGCGCCGGCCGACCGCCGGCTGTATGCGATCCGCGACGCCACCGGCACGGTGGAGTCGCTGCCGCTGATCACGGCCAGCATTCTGTCCAAGAAGCTGGCGGCCGGCGTGCAGCGGCTGTTGATCGACGTCAAGCTCGGCAACGGCGCGTTTTGCACCCACCTCGACGAGGCGCGCGCACTGGCCGAGAGCTTGGTGGCGGTGGCCAACGAAGCGGGGCTGCCGACGCGGGCATTGATCACCGACATGAACGCCGTGCTCGGCACCACGGCGGGCAACGCGCTCGAGGTCGGCGAGTGCCTGGCGTTTCTCTCCGGCGGTGCCCGCGACCCGCGCTTGCTCGACGTGACGCTGGCGTTGTGCGGCCACCTGCTGCAGCAAGGTGGCCTGGCCGCGAGTCCAGCCGACGGCCAGCAGCGCGCGCGCGCAATGCTCGACAGCGGTGCCGCGGCGGAACGCTTTGCGCGCATGGTCGCTGGCCTGGGCGGGCCGCGCGACGTGCTGGCACACGGCGACGCGTTGCTGCCGCGCTCGCCAGTGCAGCGGCCGCTGCCGAGCCCGCGCGACGGCGTGGTGGCCGCGATGGACACACGTGCCATCGGCCTGGCGGTGATCGTGCTCGGCGGCGGCCGCGCGCGCGCCGGTGACGCGATCGATCCGAGCGTGGGCTTGAGCCACCTGCGCGGCATCGGTGCGCGGGTGGCGCGCGGCGAGCCGCTGGTCATCGTGCACGCCGCCAGTGACGACAGCGCCGATGCGGCGCTGCGCAGCCTGGCCGCGGCAATCCGCATTGCGGATCAGGCGTCGGCGCTGCCGACTGTGCACGCGGTGGTGGTGGACGCTTGAGCGGCGCCGGCCCGCTACACCCGCCACCTACAATCTGCATCGCTGGCGCGCGCCATGGATGGCGCGGCCACCCACGCCGCGCGCATGCCCCACTCGCCACTGACCAACCTGTCACCGCTGGACGGCCGCTACGCCGCCAAGCTCGACGCGCTGCGGCCGCTGCTGTCGGAGTACGGCTTGATGCACCGGCGCGTGCAGGTCGAAGTCGAGTGGTTCATCGCGCTGTCCGACGCCGGCATGCCGGAGTTCCCGCCGCTGCCCGCCGTGGCGCGCGAACGTGCACGAGCGTGGGTCCACCAGTTCGGCGAAGACGACGCACTGGCGATCAAGAACATCGAGCGCACCACCAACCACGACGTCAAAGCGGTCGAGTACTGGCTGAAAGACCGCATGCGAGATGACGTGCAGCTCGAGCCGTGGCGCGAGTTCGTGCATTTCGCCTGCACCAGCGAAGACATCAACAACACCAGCCACGCGCTGATGCTGCAAAGCTCGCGCGAGCAGGTGCTGCTGCCGGCGCTCGATCGCATCGTGCAGCGGTTGACCGCGATGGCGCACGAGTTCGCCGACGTGGCGATGCTCAGCCGCACGCACGGCCAGACCGCGAGCCCGACCACGCTGGGCAAGGAGATCGCCAACGTCGCCGCGCGGCTGGCCCGTGCGCGCACGCAAATCGCCGAAGTGCAGCCGCTGGCCAAGATGAACGGCGCGGTGGGCAACTACAACGCGCACCTCGCGGCGTGGCCCGGGTTCGACTGGGAGGCCTTCGCGCGCCAGGTGGTCGAAGGGTCGCTGCGCTTGCGGTTCAACCAATACACGATCCAGATCGAGCCGCACGACTGGATGGCCGAGCTTTTCGATGCGCTGGCGCGCGCCAACACGGTGTTGATCGATTGGTCGCGCGACGTCTGGGGCTACATCAGCCTGGGCTACTTCACCCAGCGCCTGCAGGCCGGCGAAGTGGGCAGCTCCACCATGCCGCACAAGGTCAACCCGATCGACTTCGAAAACGCCGAGGGCAACTTCGGCCTGGCCAATGCGCTGCTGGCGCACCTGTCCCAAAAACTGCCGATCAGCCGCTGGCAGCGCGACCTCACCGACAGCACGGTGCTGCGCAACATGGGCGTCGCGCTCGGCCACACGCTGCTTGGCTACGACTCGCTGCAGCGTGGTTTGGCCAAGCTCGAAGTCAACCGCGCAGCGATCGCGGCCGACCTTGACGGCGCGTGGGAGGTGCTGGCCGAGGCGGTGCAGACGGTGATGCGCCGCCACGGCCTGCCCGAGCCGTATGAGCAGCTCAAGGAGTTGACGCGCGGCAAGGCGATCGACGCGATCGCGATGGGCCAGTTCATCGATTCGCTGGCGTTGCCCGCCGAAGAAAAGGCGCGCCTGCGCGCGTTGACGCCGTCGACCTACACCGGCCTGGCGGCCGCGCTGGCCAAACGTCTACGCTGATGTTGGCCCCCACGCTCACTTCGTTCGCTGCCCCCCGAGGGGGCGCGGTCGGCTTGGGGCGGCCCGGCGCCGACCGGCCTCGCACATGAGCATCCCCTTCATCGACAAGCTGCTGGCCGCCGAAGCCGCGCACGATTCGCTGCTGTGTGTCGGCCTGGACCCCGAGCCCGCCAAGTTTCCGGGCGCCTGGCAGCACGACCCGACACGCATCTTCGACTTCTGCGCCACCATCGTCGACGCCACTCGCGACCTGGTGCTGGCCTTCAAGCCGCAGATCGCACACTTCGCCGCCAACCGCGCCGAGGATCAACTCGAACGCCTGCTGGCGCACATCCGCAAGGTGGCGCCGTCGGTACCGGTGATCCTCGATGCCAAGCGCGGCGACATCGGGTCGACGGCCGAGCAGTACGCCCGCGAGGCGTTCGAGCGCTACCAGGCTGATGCGGTGACGTTGTCGCCGTTTCTCGGCTACGACTCGATCGAACCCTACATGAAGTACGACGGCAAGGGCCTGATCCTGCTGTGCCGCACGTCCAACCTGGGCGGCGCCGACCTGCAGGCGCAACGCCTTTCGACGGGCGAGCTGCTCTACGAGCACATCGCGCAACTGGCGCAGGACGAGTGGAACCACAACGGCCAGCTCGGGCTGGTGGTGGGCGCCACCGCGGCGGCCGAGATTGCACGGGTGCGCGAGATCGCACCGACGCTGCCGCTGCTGATCCCCGGCGTCGGCGCGCAGGGCGGTGACGCCGAGGCCGCGGTGCACGCCGGCTGGCGCGGCGATGACGGCCGCACCAGCGCACCGATCATCGTCAACAGCTCGCGCGCGGTGCTGTATGCAAGCCGCGGCAACGAGTTCGCCTCGGCGGCGCGGCAGGTGGCAACCGACACGCGCGCACTGCTGAACGCGGCGCGGCGCGCCCATTCGGCCAGCCGGGCCTAAGGGCCTCGTCGAGTGGGCAGCGGCGCGGCCCTCAGGCCAGCAACGGCGCCAGCGGCAGCTCGCGCAAACGGCGACCGGTCAGCACGAACAACGCGTTGGCCACCGCGGGTGCCACCGGCGGCAGCGCCGGCTCGCCCATGCCGGTGGGTGGCAGGTTGCTTGGCACCGTGTGGGTTTCGATCACCGGCGTCTGCGCCAGCGTCAGCAACGGATAGTCCGGAAAATTCTTCTGCTTGACGACGCCGCCGTCGATGTCGATGCGGCCGAACAGCGCGGCACTCAGGCCAAACACCACCGACGACTCCACCTGCTGCGCCACGCCCTGCGGGTGCACGACCACGCCGCAATCGAGCGCGCACACCACACGGTGCACGCGCGGCTGCTTGTCGGTGAGCGACAGCTCGACCACCTGCGCGACGATGGTGCCGAAGCTCTCGTGCAGTGCCAGGCCACGCGCGCGGCCGGCCGGCAGGGCCTGGCCCCAGTTGGCTTTCTGCGCCGCCAGCGTCAGCACCGCGGCATGGCGCGGCTTGTTGCCAAGCAGGTCGAGCCGGAACTTCAGCGGGTCGACACCTGCGCTGTGGGCCAGCTCGTCGACGAACGACTCGGTGAAGAAGGCATTGTGCGAATGCCCCACCGAGCGCCAGTTGCCGATCGGCACGCCGCTCTGGGTGGCCGTGTGCGCGATGCGCTGGTGTTCGATCGCGTAGGGCAGGTCGTACAGGCCCTCCACCGTGGTCTTGTCCGGCGCGTCGATGGGCCCGCTCAATGCGGGCAGTGCGCGCTCCATCCAGCGCGGCTCGAGCGCGTCGCCTGCGCTGTGCGCCTCGAACGCGGTGAGGCGCCCTTGCGCATCGAACCCGGCACGCAGCAGCGCCGCGCCGGCGGGACGATAGAAGTCGTGCGTGAAGTCTTCTTCGCGCGACCAGTTGATCTGCACCGGCCGGCCGGCGGTTTCTTGCGCCACGCGCACCGCCTGGGCCACGAAGTCCACCTCGAGCCGGCGGCCAAAGCCGCCACCGAGGTAGGTGACGTGCACGGTCACTGCATCGGGCTTGACGCCGGCCACGCGCGCCGCGGCGTCGCGCGCCAGCCCCGGCACCTGGGTTGGCGCCCAGACTTCGACGCGGCCGTCGTGCACGCGTGCCGTGCAGTTCATCGGCTCCATCGTCGCGTGCGCCAGGTACGGTGCGCGGTACAGCGCCTCGACGCGCTTGGCGGCGGCGGCCAGCGCAACCTTGCTGTCGCCGCGGCTGTGGAAGGCGAAGCCGCCTCGACGCTCGGCGGCATCGCGCGCCGCCGATTCGAGGGCGGCCTCGATGCGCTTGGAATCGAGCACGCCCGAGGGCGGCGCTCGCCACTGCACCTGCAATGCGCGCGCAGCCTCGCGCGCGTGCCAGGTGCTGCGCCCGACCACGGCGATGGCGGCACTCGCGCCGCCCAGCGGCGGCAGCCGCACGAGGCGCTCGACTCCGGGCCGCTGCAGCGCCGCGTCGACATCGATGGTGGCGAAAGAACCGCCGAGCATCGGCGCGTGCACCAAGCTGGCATAGACGAGATCGGGCGCTCGCACGTCGAGGCCAAACACCGCGCGGCCGTCGCACTTGTCCGCCAGGTCCAGTCGCTGCGCAGGGTGGCCGATCACGCGCCAGGCCGATCGCGCCTTCAGCGTCACGTCGCCCGGTGGCGACAGCGCGGCCTGCTGGGCCAGCTCGCCATAGTGCGCGCGCGGGCCCGACGCGTGGCTGACGATGCCGTCGCGCACGTCCAGTTCGGCCACCGGCTGCTTCCAGCGCAACGATGCCACGCCGAGCAGCCGCGCGCGCGCGGTGGCGGCTGCCACACGCAGCGGCTCCCAGGCATCGGCCACGCTGGCTGAACCGCCGGTGATGTTGATGCCAAGCTCGCGGGCGAACTTCAGCGTGACCCAGCGCGCACCACGAAAGGCGAGCGACTCCTGGCCCGGCTCGCGGTCATCACCATGGAACGGCAGGAAGCCGACGAAGCTCTCGGCGCTGCCGAAGATCGCGTCGTGCCCGGCCTGCTGCAGCCGCACGCGGGCCAGCGGCACGTCGAGCTCCTCGGCCACCAGCATGGCCAGCGCCGTGTGCACGCCCTGGCCCATCTCGCTGCGGTTCATCGCCAGCACCACGGCGCCGTCGCTGGCGATCTTGATCCAGCCGTTGAGCGCGACCTCGCCTTGGCTCGGCGGCCACAGCGTCGCGTGCCCCACGCGGCTGCGCGGCGGCAGCGCGCACCAGCCGACGAGCAGCGCGCCACCGACCGTGGCGCCCGACAGCAACAGGCTGCGGCGTTTCATCGATTGCCGGCGCGACGCCGCTGCGCCAATTGACGCGCCGCCGACTTGATCGCCACCCGCACGCGCGGGTAGCTGCCGCAGCGGCACAGGTTGGTCATCGCGGCGTCGATGTCGGCATCGCTCGGCTCGCGATTGGCCTCGAGCAACGCCGCGGCGGCCATCAACATGCCACTCTGGCAATAGCCGCATTGCGGCACCTGGTGGTCGACCCAGGCCTGCTGCAGCGGATGCGGCCCGGTGGCTCCGCCGAGGCCTTCGATCGTGCGCACGGCCTTGCCCTGCAACGACGACAGCGGCTTCACGCACGAGCGCACCGGCGCACCGTCGACCAACACGGTGCAGGCACCGCAGGCGGCCACACCGCAGCCGTATTTGGTGCCGGTCATGTTCAGCACGTCGCGCAGCACCCACAGCAGGGGCATGTTGGGGTCGGTCCGGGTGTCGTCGACGGCGACGTTGCGGTCGTTGATGGTCAGGTTCATCGTTGGCTTGCCGCCTTCGAGGTGGGGCGGCATTGTCGCCCGCGCGCGGCCGCATGTGCGAACCAAGCGTTGCGAGTCTTTGAAACCGAGCCAGGCAGGCACGGCGGATCCGGCTTTGCCGGCGGGTGGGTGCGCCCTTTTGGGAGAAGCGGCGGCTAGCCCGCTTCGGGGGTGGTCAATCCAGTTCCACCTCGGTGTGCACCGCACCGGCGCGATCGGCGCGCGCCCTCAACGCCAGACGCGTGCCGCGCGGGGCACGCACCACCCATTCGGCCACCGCGCGATCGGCGGTGACGTCGCGGTTGGGCAGGAACGCCTGCAGCGAGCTCTTGGTCGCATGGCCGGCCAGCTGAGGGCCGACGATGCGCGGCTTGCCGCCGACCAGCTCGCAGCCCTCGGGCAGCACCACCTCGAACACCACGCCGCGCACCGTCTTGCGCTCGAGCGCACGCGCACTGACGTAGGCCGGCAGGTAGCCCGCGTTGGCCACCGCAAAGCGCACGCGCCAGGTGTCGGCGCCGAGCGCGCGCACCTCGGTGCGCAGCACCTCGAGCCTGGGCAGACTGAGCGCCAGTTGCGTCAGCCACGGTGGAAAGCGGGCCGCCTCGCGTTCGCGCAGATGCGGCGGCGGGTTGCGCCAGTAGTTCAGCCGATCCCAGCCGCCGAGCTCCACCGCGCCAAGCTGCGGATGCTGGAACGGGTACCAGTTGACGTGCGCCAGGCCGCCACACTGCGCGTCGCTCCAGCGCAGCAGCTTGAGGTCATCGGCCGGCGGATGCTCGCGATACCAGTGGATCCAGTCGTACTCGGTGATGCCGGCTTCCTTGTTGGGGGCCCAGATCTCCACCGTCCAGAACAACGAGCCCAGATGCTCGTACAACCAGTCCTGGGTGCCGGTGATGACCTCCTTGGGGTGGTAGCGAAACTCCTCGTAGATGCTGATCGCGGGGTAGCCGGTGAGTTTTTCTCCCAGTGCCGACAGCCGCTTGTAGATCCACAGGTCCTCGGGCGTCATGTCGTCGTCGGACTGCGTGCCCATCGGCCGCAGGATCACGCCCGAGTGAGTGTGAAAACTGACCCCGGCGCCGATGTTGGGGTGCCTGACGATGAAATCGATCATCGCGCGCACCTCGGGCTCGCTGGCCGGGTAGGGCCCCGCGCCCACCTGCTCGAACTCCTGGCGCCAGTACGACGGAAAGTTGCGATTCAGATCGAGCCCTTCGCGGTCGGGGTTCACCTTGACCTGCAGGCCGTCGAAGTTGCTGAGCGTGCCCTCGGGCATCACGCGCCAGTAGCGACCGCCGAACTCGCCCGGCTCGCGCGGAATCATCAGGCGAGGGTCGTCGGGGTGGCTTTTCCAGGCGCCGTGCGGATCGGGCATGCGCATGAACAACACGCGACCGTCACCATCGACGTCTTCGATCGTCAGGCCGTCGATCGCAGGCTCGTCGAACGGGTACGGCCGGGTGGATGAACGGATGTAGCGCGGCCGGTCGGCCAGCGCCAGCTCGGCGCCGTCGGGGTTCAGGCGCGGGCACAGGTAGACCACCCGCGTGTCGAGCAGTTGCCGTGTCTGCGCGTCGCCATCGCCATAACCCAGCAACAGGTGGTGCAGCCAATACAAACATGCCGTGCTGGCGGTCAGCTCGCCGGCGTGGATGTTGCCGTCGCACCAGAAGGCAGGCTTGTCGGTGTCGGGGCCGCTGGCACTTTGCGTGATCACCGCCACCCAGATGTCGCGGCCTTCATGGCTCTTGCCCGTCGACTCGATGCGCACCAGGTCGGGCCGCGCGTCGGCGTAGTCGTGCAACAGCCGCGTCAGCTCGGCGTGGCGATAGAAGACGTCGAAGCGGGGAACGGGCAGGTCGCTCATCGGTGCGGTGTTGCGGTGGTCTGCAAAGTGTCGCAGAGCGACTGGCACACGCTGCGGCGCAGGGCCTTCGTGATAACCCGTTGACCCCCTCAGACGGGTGAGCCGTGCACGAAGACGCGCAACTCGCCCGGCGCCATGCCGTGCCATGGCTCGCCGGCGGTCAGCGGCTCGGTGGCGACGATGGCCACGCGGTCGGTTGAGGTGGCCTGCGTGGCGAAGTCGACGCTCAGGTCCTCGTCGGCCAGCCGCGCGTGCGCAAACGGGTGCTGGCGCTGCAGCCAATGCAGGCGCGTCGAGCCGTGCGCCCACAGCGCCTGGCCGTTGGACAGCAGCAGGTTGAACGCGCCGTGTGCGGCCGGGTGCGGCAGCAGCTCGGTGAGCGTGCGCGTCAGCTCGTCGATGCTCGGCACCGCGGCGTGCGCCTTGGCCAGTTCCTGCATCAGCCAGCACAACGCTCGTTCGCTGTCGGTGTCGCCGACGGGACGAAACGCGCCGTGCAGCCGCGGGTGGAAGTCTTTCAAGTCGCCGTTGTGCGCGAACACCCAGTAGCGGCCCCACAGCTCGCGCATGAAGGGATGGGTGTTCTCCAGCGCCACTCTTCCCTGTGTGGCCTTGCGGATGTGGGCGACGACGTTGCCGCTTTTGATCGGGTAGTGCTTGACGAGTTCGGCCACCGGCGACTCGCGCGCGCTGTGGTGGTCGACGAACAGGCGCACCCCGCGGTCTTCGAAGAAGGCGATGCCGAAGCCGTCTTTGTG
>JBIODO010000124.1:0-10048 GCA_044445225.1 Burkholderiales bacterium | reverse complement strand
GGCGTGCCGTGGAAAGAGCGCTACACGAAACACGCGCGCATCGAACTGCATCCCGATGCCCGTGCGGCGTTGCCGGTGGACATGGCGATGGACGTGCTGCTGGAGTCGCCGCAACGGCCGCTGCAACAGGGCCAGGCGCTGCAGTTCCGCGTGCTGCGCGACGGCCAGCCGCTGCCCGACTTCGCGGTGGAGATGCGCAACGAGCGCAGCCCGCTCGGCCTGTGGCGCAAGACCGATGCGCAGGGCCGCGTCAGCATCGTGGCGCCGCTGCCCGGCCGCTGGGTGCTGCGCGGCACCGATCTGCGATTGAGCCAGAGCGAGCCCGATCTGTGGGTGAGCCGCTTCGTGACGTTGGCGTTCGAGGTGGCGCCGCCGGCAAGCGGTGAAGCGGACGCTCCAACGGTTGCGCCGCCGCAGGCCTACGAGGCGGGCCGACTTCGCGCCGCTCCCGCCCGCCAGGCTTCGTAGCCGCCTTTCAGCGGTCGCACCGAGATGAATCCCTGATCCAGCAGGCGACGCGCAGCTTGGATGGCGCCCGCGTCTTCCGGGCACGCGCACAGCGTGACGATCGGCCGGTGCTTGGGCCAATCGCGCACCGCGTGGTCGAGGCGGTCGTGCTCGGCGGCCACGGCCCCGGGAATCGGGCCGGTCTCGGCGATCATGCTCGCACCGCGCAGGTCGAGCAGCAGCGGCGGTTCGTCGGCCTCGAGCGCTGCGAAGAGTTCGGCCGGTGTGATGTGCGGGACGGCCGAGAACCTGCGGAACTGAATCCGCTGCCAGAGCTTCCACGCGAGCCATGCGGCCAGCGCCAGCACGACGGCCAACGTGGCGCCAACGGCGTTGCGGTCGAGCGCGGTGATCGCATCGGGCACCGCACCGCGCAGCAGCCAGCCGGCTCCCATGGCCAGACCGGCCCACAGCAGGGCGCCGATCCCCGAGGCCAGCAGAAATCCCGCGATCGGCATGCGCATCGAACCAGCGATCGGCGGCGCCACCGTGGAGAAGCCGGGAATGAATTTGGCGAGCACCAGTGACGGAAGGCCCCACCGCGTGATCCGGGCCTCGGTCTGATTGACGCAGGACGCCGGGTTGATCGAGAGCCGACACAAGCCGGCGAGCACACGGTAGCCGAACGCCCTGCCCGTCAGATACCAAACCCAGTCGGCGATCACCGAGGCGACCACCGCGGCCGCCAGCGCCTGGCCCAGTGCCAGCGGCGCCACGGCAAGGCTGCCGGCGAGCAACAGCGTCGGCACTGCGGGCACGGGCAGGCCCAACTGCTGCAGGAACACGTTGGCGAAGACGACCGGGACTGCGTTGCGTTCGACTGCCGCGGCGACTTCGGCAATGTTCATTGTGCGTGGTGGCTGTTGCGACGGCGATGTGCCGATCATCGCCGACGTTTGCACGGCCCTGTCGGACGACCGGAGATCGTCAACGGTGGTATGGACATGCGCCGGCGCGCATGCAAGCCAACATCACCGGACCAACAGGCCTTCCACAACACCGATGGCACCGCTGGGCGGGTACCACGCGGCGCGGAACGCCCAGCCGGATGCCTCGAGAAGGCCGCGGTACTCCTGACCGCACGCTCGCGGCCAGTGCCCCAGCACATCATGTGCATGTCGAACAGCGCCGCGTAGTCCGGCATGCCTGACTCGGGTGTCACATGTTCGATGATGAAGACGCGGCCAGGCGGCGCGGCTCGGCGGCGCAGGTTGCCGAGAATCCTGATGCACGCGTCGTCGTCCCAGTCGTCAAGGATCATCTTCAGCGTGTAGGCATCGGCCACGGGCACGTCTGCGCGACGCACGCCAACGCCTCAGCTTCGAGAAGCTCTGGCTGTCGCGCGGCCAGTGCGCATCACTTCGCTTCGACCCAGCGTGCGAAGCGCGACCAGCGTCAGTCCGCTCTTCGCGAGCTTGTCGTTGACCGCACGCAGAATCGCGCCAGCCGCATGGTGTTTGGAATCCCACGCGAAGGACGCCGCCGGGGGCAGGCCGGACAGGCGGATGCTATCTCTGTCCACCCCGGGCACGACGGCGAGCGCTTGCCGGATGACGGCGTGGCTGCGGGGAGAGCCGGCGTTCCTGCCGCGCACGGCCGTATACAAGACGTCACGGCCGGCGGCCTCGGCCTGGATGAGGACTTCGTGATCGTAGGTCGCGGATACCTGGTCTTCGACGCAAATCCCGCAGGCGAGTGCGGGGCGCACGGACAGCGCGAGCGCCGCCGCGAGCGCGAGACACGTCGTGTGAGATAAGCGCGCCACGGCTCACAGCCACGAAGTCAACGTCCATCCTTCTGATCGTTCCAGCTGAAGTACTTGAGGATCTGACGGACCTCGCTGCGGTTCAGTCCGGGATTGGGCATCGGCACCTTGTACTTGGCGAGGAGCTCCTTTGCAGCGGGATCGGAAGTCTGCATTTTTTCCGTCGTGAGCAGCCAGCTCGTGAGCCACTTGTCGGAGTGCCGCTTGGTGACGCCGTGCAGGTCCGGACCGATCTTGTCGCCACTGCCCACGGAATGACAGGCTGTGCACTTGGTTTCGAAGGTGGATTTTCCTTTTGCGGCATCGCCATCCAGCGTGGCCTGAATCTCGGCAGGTTGATCGCTTCGTGTCGTCGCGGCGCCCTCGGAGGCGCTGATCACGCCGATCGCGCCGAGTGCGGCATTGGCAAAGTGGTGGTCCACCATGATGTAGTCGCCCTTTTCCGGAAGCATGAATTCCACGATCGCACTGTTGCTCGCGCCGAGCAGTACGGTCTGCATGCCATGGAGCTCGTTTCGTGGGTTGCCCTCCAGCCACACCCGGTCGAAAACGGTGCCGACGACGTGGAAGCTCGAGGTGCTCCCAGGGCCTACGTTGAGCACGAACAGACGCACGCGCTCCCCTGGCTTGGCGGCGAGCGGCTTGTCTAACATTCCGTTGTAGCGGCCGTTGAAGACCACATGAGTGGGCGTCCTCGCCAGCGCCTTCTCGCCGTTCATGACGTAGACGGGAATATTGTCGACCTTGCGGCGATCGGGATCGGGCTTGGCGTAGAACTCGCTTTGCACGATCACGTACTCCCTGTCGGCTTTCGTGGGAAAGCCACCCTGAGGTTCCACGATCATGGCGCCATACATTCCCGCGGCGACATGCTCCACCATCGGCGGGGTGACACAGTGGTACATGAACACCCCCGGATAGGCCGGAACGAATTCGAAGGAAATGGTCTGCCCCGGCCCGATCGAGTGGAACATGTTCTGCGGCGAGCCCATCGCCGAGTGGAAGTCCATCGAATGCATCATCGGCGCGGCCATCCGGATCATTCCCGGCATGGCTTCGTCGGTGCGGTTGGTCATGCTGAAACGGACCCTGTCGCCGACGCGAACGCGAACACTCGGGCCGGGCACCTGGTCGCCGAGCGTCCAGGCGCTGTATTTCACGCCCGGCGCCAGGTCGATCACCTTGTTCGAGACGTCGATCCGGATGTCCTTCACAGGAGACGGATCGAGGGGCTTCAACGCGGCATCGAAGCTCAGGCTCGCGCCGACCGCGAACGCGCCGGTGTGGCGCTCTTCCGAGACGGAGGCGCCGGCGTGGCGCTCCTCCGAGACTGCGACCGGCGAAGACGCGACGTCGCGTACTGCGGAGCAGCCCGCGACGAAAGCCGCCGCCACGAGGAAAACGGAACAAGCCGCGGCGGCAGGTGCGCGCAGGCGCAGGTCATGACGGCTCTTCTTCATGTCGTCCTCCGACAGAAAAAAGTGCGGGCAACATACGCTTCGTTGTTCGGGCCCGATCTTCCAAACCTCTCTGTTCGTAAACGTCGCGTGTAACGTCTCTCTTTCGCTGGCGCTGTCTTACACAAGGCGACATCAAACTGACCCTATCGCTTTGCAAGGGTCTAACTCCGAAAAGATGTGCGTCTCCACCATTCAGCGGACACGCGAAGAGCCTGGATCAGTGAGCCCTAGACCGGCAACAGCTTGAAGCCGAACACCCGCTCGGCCAGCCAGATGCCGGCGATGCCGGCGATGGCCAGCGAGCCGCCCATCATCACCGTGCGCCGGTAGAAGCGGCTGGCCCGCAGGCTGTAGGCCAGCGGCAGGAACAGCGCAACGATCGCCAACTGGCCGCACTCGACGCCGAGGTTGAAGCCCACCAGCGCCAGCACCAGCGTGTCGCGCGGCAAACCCAGTTCGGTGAGCACGCTGGCAAAGCCGAAGCCGTGGATCAAGCCGAATCCGAAGGCCACCATCCAGCGCCGCCGTTCGACCACGGGGCGCAGGTTGTTCAGCGCTGCCACCACCACCGACGCCGCGATCGCCGACTCCACCAGCCGCGACGGCAACGCGACGATGGACAGCGCGGCTAGCGACAACGTGATCGAATGCGCCACGGTGAACGAGGTGACGATGCGAAAGACGTCCCAGAACGCCGGCCGGAAGCCCGCTACCGGCTGCCACCGCGACGCGTTCCATGTCATCACCGCGGGAAGCAGCAACGACAGCAGGAACAGGATGTGGTCGAAGCCAACCCAGATGTGCCACACGCCTTCGCGCAGGTAGTCGACGAATTGCGCCCAGCGGTTGGCCTCGCCGAGTTCGAAGTGCTGCGGCGGCGCCTGCGGATCCAGCACCGCCGAGCGCGCCAGGCCGCGCGCGCGCAGGTTCAACAAGCCGCGGTGCTGCGGGTCGAGGTCGGCAAACAGCGTGTAGCCGATCGCCAGTTGCGACGGCGTGCTGGTACAGGTGATGGTCAGCGGCAACACCGTGTAGGTGCCGTCGGTGTGGTCCTCGAGCATCTGGGCGCCTGCCTGCACGCTGCACGGCTGATCGTCGTTGCCGCGCAGCGCCAGCCGCGCCAGCGCATAGGCAGCGATGTCGGCGTGCTTGGCGCGCACCTCGCCCCAGGTGATGGCGCCGTCGCCGTCGGCATCCAGGCCGATCGCGAAGTCGAGGTCGCGCAGCGCGATGTCCCAGCGGCCGGTGAGCGCACCGCTGTCCGATTGCGTGATCGACAGGTAGCTGTCCGACGGCTTGTGCGCGTCGGCAGCGCCGGGCAGCCACCACCCTGTCAGCGAGATGACCGCCAGCAGCCCTGCACGCCAACGCGCGCGCTGCCGGCACGGCGGCGTCATGGCAACTCCCGCAGTTGGGTCGCCAGCAAGCGCAGCACCGGGCTCTCGATGCCAGTGGCCTGCATCCACTGCAACACCGGCTGCGCGGCCGCGCGCTGGCGCGCGGCCAGCGCGGCCTCCAGCACGATGCGTGCATCGGCCACTTCGCGCTGCTGCTCGTAGTTGGCGAGCGCCAGTGCGAGCGCACGATCGGCCTGCCCCTGCAAGGCCAGCGCAAAGCGCGATTCCTCCTTGCGGTGGCTGGTGTCGCCGCGCGCGTGGGCGGCATCGAACCGTGCCGCCAGCTCGCGCGCCAGCGCTGCGCCCGCCGGGTCTTGCGTGGCCTTGGCGGCGATCGCCAGCCGCAGCAGCAGCACATCGGCACGCGCATGAGGCATCAACAGCGGCGTCACCTCGGCCGCGCGGCCGTTGTCGAGCAGGAAGTCGGCATACGCGGCCAGCAGGTACACGTCGGGCAGGCGCAGCGCCAGCGCATCGCGGTAGGCGCGCTCGGCGGCGGCCACCTCGCCGCGGCGCTCTTCGGTTTCGGCCAACCGTGTCAGCGCCCACAGGTGCAACGCGGGGTCGGCGCCAGCATCGGCGTGCAGCGCCGAGCGCAGCGATGTCGCAGCCTGAGTGGCATGCCCGGTCAGGGCATCGATCTGCGCATGGCAGGCCGCACCCACCAAGTCGGGGGTTAGCTCGGCCAGCTGCTCGCACGCCTGGCGCGCGCCATTGAGGTCGGCGCGCACGAGATGGATGGCCGTGATCCAGGCCCAGGCCAACGCGTCGTCGGGCTCGACTCGCACCGCGGCACTGAGGTCGTGCAGCGCGTCGTCGAAACGGTGGTCGTACTGCAGCACGATGGCACGCGTCACGCGCACCGGCGCCGGTGGATCGGGCTCGCGCCACCAGTGCTGCAGCGCCGATTGCGCATAACCCACGTAGCGCGGATCGCCCTCGGCGCCGGCCTGGTCGATGTAGGCGGCGGCCAGCCGCGTGGCAGCGGCCACGTCGGTGGGGTCACGCCGCCACTGCGCGCGCAGCGTGGCCAGTTGGCGTGCAGCCTGGTCGCTGGCGCGCAAGGCCAACCGCTCGACCACCTGGTCGTCGGTGGGCGGCACATAGGGTGCAGCAGCAGCCGCACCGACCCATGCGGTCAGCGCCAGCGCCGCCGAAACACAACGAAACAAACAGCGAGACCACGGGGACGCCACGGCTGAGGCCTTTCGCGCAGGTGACATCCGGTCACCGGTGTCCAGTCCACGATGCCAGCTACGCGGATGGCTTGCCCGCGGATTCACCCGCGCATGCGCCCAATCGAGGGGCGTGGCGGGCAGCACGTCACGCCGCCGTGCCGGGCGTCGTGTCAGCGCGACCGCCTTGTCAACCAAATCGGCGCTCGAGCGTGAACTGCCAGGGTCCATCGATTTTCTGGGCCGCGAATTGCGCCGCCCTGTGATTGACAGGCCACCCAAAAAAGCCACACCCTCAACGAAAGAGACGTCATGACCAAACTGATCACTTCCCTCGTGTTCGCGGTTGCTGCCGCGCTGGCCGCTCCTGCCATGGCGGCTTCGCACACCGGTGGTGCGCCGATGAAGGCCAGCGAGCCGGCCGGCAAGGCCAGTGCGCCGAAGAAGGACAAGAAAGCCAAGAAGGAAAAGACCGCGAAGACCGACGCGACCAAGAAGGAAGACACAGCCAAGAAGTAAATCCTTCGGTCACCCGACCGATGGCACAAGGGCAGGGTCATCCCCTGCCCTTGTCGTTTTGGGGCTCGCCGGCAGCAGCAGTGACCGCCGGCAGGCGACCGCGCACCAGATCGATGTGGCTGCGCAGCGCATACAGCTCGTCGGTGTACGACAGCGGCACGTGCACGCCGCCCACCCGCGTCTCGATGGCGTCGAGCTCCTGGTGCAGCTGCTGCGGCGGGCGCTTGCCGACCGCATCTTCCAGCGCGCGCAACTGGCCGTACCAGCGGAACACGCGCGAGCGGATGCGAAACTGGTACAGCGGCGGCACCACGCGCGACAGCGGAATCAGCACCGCGATGATCGAGATCAGCGCCACGCCCATGCGCTCGATCAGGTTGGCCAGCCAGAACGGCAGGTAGCGCTGCAGCCAGGGCCGACCGTCCCTGTAGAAGCGCGTGGCCTCAGGCGAGATCGGGATCGTGGTGCCGCGCGTGTTGGGAAAGTCGCCCTTGCGCTGGAACCAGCCCGCGCCGCCGTGCACCTGCACCGCGGCCTCGACCAGCAACTGCTGCAGCGCCGGGTGCGTGCCGTCGCGCGCCACCAGCATCGCGGTGGGTCCGACCAGGTGCACGTCCTGCGGCGGCTGATCGCGCGCCAGGTCGATGATGCCGCGCGGCAGCACCACCGCGCTCAAGAACGAGAAGCGCCGCGCGTAGGCCTCGGCCTGCGCGAAGTGAAACAGCCGCACGCCGGGCGTGCGCAACAGCATCTGCACCATCAGCGACTCGGGCGCGGACACGAACACGAGCGCATCGATGCGGCCCTCGAGCAGCGCCACCACAGCTGGCGTCGTCTCTTCCTTCAGCAGGTTGAGCGCGCCCGGGTCGAGCGCGTTGGCCTCGAGCAATTGATGCAGCAGCAGGCGCGCGCCGCTGCCGTCGGTGCCGCCGTTGATGCGCCAGCCCGGCAGTTGCGCCAGGCTGGTCAGCGTGGGCGACTTCAGCAGCCGCACGGCGGCGTCTTCGCGGTAGAACAGCCACACCGGCTCGTAGAACAGGCTGCCCAGCGACATCAGGTCTTCGTCTTCCGAACCATCGCTGGCCTGCGGCCGGCTGTCGACACCGCCTTGCACGAACGCCACGTCGACGCCGGAGTTCGGGTCGCGCAGCAGCGCCAGGTTCTCGACCGCGCCCTGCGTGTTGCGCAGCTCGACCTTGATGCCGTTGTGCGCCAGCAGCTTGGCATAGCGTGCACCGAACTCCGCGTAAGCGCCGCGCTCGGCGCCGGTGGCCATCACCATGCGGCGCGGCGGCGAAGGGTCGAGCAGCCAATAGGCCGCGATCAACAACAACAGCGTGAGCAGCAAGAACGGCCCGGCGGTGGCCACCAGGTCGCGCACCGACACCAGGGTATGGCGAACCATGTGGGGCACGCGGGGGCGTTTCATCGGCCGCCAACGATACACGCGACGCGCCGGGCGCATCGCGCCGTCAGGGGTCGGCGACCAGGCGCCGTTCGATACGGCGGTCGGGCACCAGCCAGATCAGGGCCACCGCGACATACAGTGCGCACGAGACCCAGGCGTTGACGAACGCCAGCGGAATCGCCGCCAGGTACGCCAGCGGCGACAGCTTGCCTTTGCGGTCGCTGCCGATCGCACGCGCCAGCAGCGACTGCGCGCCGTTGGCAGCCACGATGCACTGCTGCAGCAGCCAGTAGGCAATGGCCGCCATCAGCAGCACAACGCCATACAGCGCGGTGGGCAGCGCGGCGAAGTGGTTCTCGCCCATCCAGCCGGTGGTGAACGGCACGAGGCTCAGCCAGAACAGCAGATGCAGGTTGGCCCACAGCACGCCGCCGCTGACATGCTGCGTGGCGTGCAGCATGTGGTGGTGGTTGTTCCAGTAGATGCCGATGTAGATGAAGCTCAGCACGTAGCTCAAGAACACCGGCCACAGCGCCAGCAACGCGGCAATGCCCACGTCATGCGGCACCTTCAACTCCAACACCATGATGGTGATGGCCACCGCCAGCACGCCGTCGCTGAACGCCTCGAGCCGCCCTTTTCCCATCTGCATGCCCTTTCGTCGTGGTGGCTATCATGCCGCCTCCCGCACGACACACCCCCGCACCGCCATGACCTTGTGTTCCTTCGTGCGCCGGGCCCTGCTCGGCGCACTGGCCGCAGCGAGCCTCGCCGCCCACGCGGCGACGCTGCGCATCGCCAGCGCGTTCGACCCGCAGACCATGGACCCGCACGCGCTGGCGTTGCTGTACCACTCGCGCGTGGCGTTCCAGATCTACGACAGCCTGGTCACGCGCGACGAACGATTCAAGCTCGAGCCGGCACTGGCCGAGTCGTGGCAGATGGTCGACCCGACCACCTGGCGCTTCAAGCTGCGCCGCGGCGTCACCTTCCACGACGGCTCGCCCTTCACCGCCGACGACGCAATCTTCTCGATCGAACGCACGCAAGGGCCGACGTCGCAGCGTTCTTTCGCGCTGCGCGGCCTGGCTGCCGTCAGAAAGGTCGACGAGCAGACGATCGACTTCGTGCTCGCCGCGCCCGACGCGGTGTGGCCCGAGAAGCTGCAGTTCGTGGCGATGATGAGCAAGGCCTGGTGTGCGCAGCACGGTGCCGAGAAGTCGCAGGACTTCAACGGCAAGCAGGAGATGTTCACCGTGCGCAATGCGATGGGCACCGGGCCGTTCAAGCTCGAGCGTTACGAGCCCGACGTGCGGGTCGTGCTCAAGCGCAACGACGCCTGGTGGGGCTGGGCCGACAAACGCTCGGGCAACCTCGACAGCGTGACCTTCACCAGCATCCGCTCGGATGCAACTCGGCTGGCCGCGCTCAGCTCGGGCGAGGTCGACCTGGTGCTCGACCCGCCGTTCCAGGACGTGGAGCGCCTGAAGGCCGACCCGCGCCTGACGGTCACCACCATCGGCGACATCGGCACGCAGTATTTCACCTTCGATCAGGCGCGCGACGAACTGCTCTACGGCGACGTGAAGGACAAGAACCCGTTCAAGGACCTGCGCGTGCGCAAGGCAGTCGCGCATGCGCTGAACATCGACCTCATCGTGCAGAAGGTGCTGCGCGGCCAGGGCACGCCCACCGGCAGCCTGCTGTCGCCGCAGGTCGACGGCTACGACAAGGACCTCGACAAGCGCCTGCCGTTCGACCCGGCGCGCGCCCGTGCGCTGCTGGCCGAGGCCGGCTACGCAGGCGGCTTTGGCGTC